>NZ_BAABFL010000065.1:0-57297 GCF_039540975.1 Kistimonas scapharcae | reverse complement strand
TAAAGCGAAACTTTGTCAGTGTCGTAGCTCTGGCTTGTGCTTTTGTCTGGTTACCAATGTGAAACGTCAACAGCTCCTAGTCTGTTGGACAGACTTGTCACTATCAAAACCTGACAGTGAAACAGCGAATATCTCAACTCAGCCTATCGGCTCATTGCCATAATTTTTGGCATATAAAGATTCCCCCATAGCGGTAATCTGATTGCCAATTAACCGGTCAAATGCCGTCAGCATGCGCTCACAGGCAGCCCGATCATGATCAAAGGCATTCAGCACTTCCACTGCAGCTTCAACGGTAGAGAGATAACCAGGAGCAGGAACCTTACGGATGCGATAGGCAGATAACTTATCCGTCGTAATCTGCACGGCAGGCAGTGTATGGAGGCAGGTGGACAGATAATAGATTTTTCGCGCTTTACGCCATGTGGCATCCAATAGAATGAACAAGGGCTTCTTATCGCCCTGCCCGGCATTTGCCACGGTAGCCAATGACACAGCGCCGCCCTTTGGGAAAAGTAACCACGGCTGACAGTCCGGATCATTCAATTTTTTTAGCAGGCGGCTATCGGAAGAAAAGTCGTCACCGACAAGAATCTCCGCATTATCCACTGCAAGCGTAACAATGGTAGCCGTATTCAGTGCATGCCTGGATTCATCAGGATGCTGGAGAATCAATAGATCGACCGGCGCCTGATGCGCGATCAAATCATGGCAGTAACAGACCGATTCAGGACGGCGACAACGTGGACAACAAATTCGAGGCATCAGAGAAAATAGAAAGTAAGAAGAAAGCCTAAACTATACGAGCAGAACACCACGTATTTCAAACAGACAGGAAAAGAAATTGACTACCGCAAGAACCACAAAACAAGAAAACAACGCACGAGTGGCCACTACCCAAAAACCACTCTCGATTGATTGCGCTTACTTCTCAGAATGACGCTCGATATCTTTCTTAATAAACCAGGCGAAACCACCACCAAACGCAATCACTAATCCAACGGTAAGCAAGCCTGCTATCACAACGGTATCAAGGTACATACCCCCCTCCTTCCTGCATTTTCGTTATCTTTATGAGTTCAGGCTAGCAGTACCCGGAAACCACCCTATTGACTCAGATCAACAACCTTTCGAAAAGTCAGGTTAATGCGGGGAGATACACTTTTTTGTGTCTTTGGAACCTGATGTTTCCAGTGCTGCTGCATACCTGTCCCCATAAACAGCAACGAACCCGCCTCAAGCATCAGGGTTCGCACAGGGATTGAACGATCGGTTTTATGGCGCAACTGAAATCGTCGTGTCGCACCAAGACTCAGTGAAGCTACCAGCGGATCCTCACCCAGTTCTGGCTCATCGTCCGCATGCCAGCCATTGCTATCCTGCCCCGATCGGTAAAGGTTCAGCAATACACTATTGAACTCAGCCCCCGTGGCTTGCTCGACCCGCACTTTCAGCGCATACAGAATCGGAAGCCAGGGTAGTGGCTCTAGCTGAATCCCCGAGTAGCGATAACTGGCACCGGCATCACCATACCAGGCTTGCAACCGCGGCAATGGCAGGGTTCGACCAAACATTCGGATTTCATCCTGTTGCCACGCCACCGTTTCCAGCAACGCTTGATACAGCTCGCTGGCTTCATCGGTAGTCAGCCAGATTGGCCAGTATCGACAGACACCACCCGGCAACGTGATAACTTCATCACTCATTTCATCTCTACCAGAATCAGGACTTAACATTTGCCAATACCTGCCCTAGAATACTGTATAGATATACAGAATATCACAGACAAAAACCAAGAGGACCACCATGGCCGTTATCCCCATGTGGCAATGTGACCGGGACGGAAGCATGTTTGCAGATAAAAAAGCTGCCGAAGAGTATGATCGTCAACTGGAGCTGGCTGCCAACCTCAGCAGCCTGTTGGAAAAGCATTTCAGTACGCTGGACGAAGAACTGGCAGAAAACATCGGCCTGCTGCTGGCCCGTCACAAAGACACTCTGTCCAAAGCGTTCAAGGGTAAACCTGAACTGGTGCTGGAACTGCTCGACGAAACCCAGCCAACCCCTGAATCCGAGCCCGCCTGATAGGCACAGCCCAACAACAAACCTGCGCACGGCTTGCCCTGTAAACCCCGAAGCGGTGGCGTAGACTGGAGGCCGTTATCCGAAGGTGCCTCCCACTCCAACATCTTTGGATGCTTTCAGGTAAATCCCTGCTTCGCCGGAAAGGCTTACTTTCCGGCATTTTATTCTCCAAACATCCCCACTTCACCTATCCTGTGCACCAACACCAATCATCCGGATTGTTTCCCGTTTCGGTCACCCCCATATTGAGTCTTTCCGGTTATCCGCTAACATACGCCCCTTTTTATGTAGAGGGAGCAGGCAACCCCTATGGCAACATTCGTTTCTGGACAACGCTGGATCAGTGACACAGAGATCGAACAGGGGCTTGGCACCATTCTTACCATTGAGGCGCGAACGGTAACGCTACTCTACCCCGCCACTGGTGAAACCCGTGTCTACCGACTCGAAAACTGTCCCCTGACCCGCGTTATGTTCGCGGTGGGCGATACCGTTGAAAGTCATGAAGGCTGGTCACTCACCGTTACCGGCGTCAGGGAAGAAAACGGCCTGGTCACTTATACCGGTACGCTCGACAATGGTGAGCAACGGGACCTCCCCGAGTCCTGTCTCAGCAATTTTATTGAATTTAACAAACCGCAGGATCGCCTGCTGGCGGGTCAGATTGACCTGAACAGCAATTTCTCCCTGCGCTATCAGACGCTCTGTCACTACAACCGGGTCATTCAGTCCCCCTTGCTGGGCCTGACGGGCGCTCGAGCCAGTCTGATCCCCCATCAGCTGCATATCGCGAATGAAGTGGGTAATCGCTTTGCACCACGGGTGCTGCTGGCAGATGAAGTGGGTCTTGGTAAAACCATCGAAGCCGGTTTGATCCTGAGTCAGCAACTGCTGACCGGTCAGGCTAAACGCGTGCTGGTTGTAGTTCCGGAACCCCTGGTTCACCAGTGGTTGGTCGAAATGCTACGGCGTTTCCACCTGCGTTTCAGCGTGTTCGATGCCGAACGCTGCCGGAATGCCGATGGCGACAACCCGTTCAGCAGTGAACAGTTGATTCTCACCAGTCTGGAATTCCTGCGTGACCATCCAGAGCATCAGGAGCAGGTGGTTGATGCCGGTTGGGATCTCCTTGTGGTTGATGAAGCCCATCACCTGCTGTGGACAGAGTCCGAGGGCGGTAGTCCTGAATACCAACTGGTTGAAACCCTGGCAAACAGCACCCCTAGCGTACTGCTACTGACAGCAACGCCTGAACAACTGGGTGTCGAAAGCCACTTCGCTCGATTGCGCCTGCTGGATCCAGACCGTTTCCATGACCTGGAACAGTTCCGCAAGGAATCCGCCGGGTATGAACCACTGGCCAAGGCAGTGCAGCAACTACTGGAAGCCGAACAACTTCCCGCAGAACAGGCAAACGTGATTGCCTCGCTGGTGGGTGAGGAAGCACAGCCGCTACTGGAAATCCTGACCGCTGAAAGTAGCGAACAAGCTGCGTACGATCAGGCAAAAGAGCAGTTGATTCGCCTGTTGCTTGATCGGCATGGCACCGGCCGTATTCTGTTCCGAAATACACGTGCCTCTGTCCCCGGTTTCCCTGGTCGCGTCGTGCAGGGCTATCCACAACCGCTGCCGGAGCTGTACCAGATTGCACTGGAAGAATCCCGGGAATCAGAGCACTTACTCAAACATCAACTGTTTCCGGAACTGGCCTACCAAGCCAACATCAAGGTTGATGACATGGATCCCTGGTGGAAGGTCGACCCCCGTGTCGAGTGGCTGGCGAATCTCCTGAAACTGTTGAAAAAGGAGAAAGTGCTGGTCATCTGCGCCAATGCAACCACCGCCATGGATCTTGAAGCTGCCCTGCGCATCACCTCTGGCGCCCAGGCATCCGTGTTCCACGAAGGGATGTCCATCGTTGAACGCGACCGTGCCGCTGCCTGGTTTGCTGATGAAGACTATGGTGCCCAACTGCTGATCTGTTCCGAGATTGGCAGCGAAGGACGTAATTTCCAGTTTGCCCATCACCTGGTGCTGTTTGACCTGCCCTTCAACCCGGACTTGCTCGAACAGCGCATTGGCCGGCTTGACCGGATTGGACAATCTGAAACCATTCGCATCCACGTGCCCTATCTGGAAGGTACCGGTCAGGCTCGCCTGTTTCACTGGTACCAGGAAGGACTGGATGCCTTTGCCGATACCTGCCCCGCCGGTAGTGTCGTTTACTCAGAGCTGGGCGAGGAACTCACGAAGTGGGTCAGCAACACTGAGACAAACGACACCGATGAAACAGGTGAATCAAACAGTAATGAGCTGATCAGCAGAACACTGGCACTCAACACCGAAATTGCCGGAAATCTGCGTCAGGGACGAGACCGTCTGCTTGAACTCAACTCCCGTGGTGCCGGTAGCAGTCACGATCTGGCCGCCGAGATTCGAAAACAGGATACACCGAAGGTTCTTCGACCTTACCTGGAACGGCTTATGGAAGGGTTTGGACTGGAAACCGAAGATCATTCCAAACACTGCCTGATCGTTCGGCCAGGTAGCCATATGACGGTATCGAGTTATCCTGCAGTACCTGTTGATGGCACAACTATTACCTTCAACCGCGATACCGCTCTGGCCCGCGAAGATATGCAGTTTGTCACTTGGGAACACCCCATGGTACGCGAAGGCATGGAAATGCTGCTGACCAGTGAAACCGGGAATACGTCAGTCGCACTGATCAAGAACAAGGCGCTGAAGCCCGGCACCATGTTGATGGAGGCAGTGTTTGTGGTTGAAGCCGGCGGTGACAGGAAACTGCAACTGCACCGATTCCTGCCACCCACGGTGATTCGCACACTGATTGATCCCAACCTGAACAACCTGGCGGACAAGGTCAGTTTTGAGGGGCTGGACAGTCAGCTGCAGAAGCTCAAGACCACTATGGCTCGCAAGGTGGTCAAAGCACAACGCGAACCTATCCTGAAAATGGTCAACAAGGCGGAAGATTACGCCCGTACCCGCGTGGCAGATATTATCAATGAGGCTTGCCAGCAATTGATTCAGTCGGTCACACGGGAAATCCGGCGACTTGCTGCATTAAAGGCGGTTAACCCAAATATCCGGGATGAAGAAATTGAATTCCTGAAACAGCAAGCGGCCATTGGCCACCAGTGCCTGCAAAAGGCCCAGCTACGACTGGACGGCATTCGATTGATCTTCGCAGCGCAATAGTAAGTACCTGCCTCTCGGATTGGGTCTGTTCAGCGAATGACCCCCTACCCAATTCGAGAGGTAGACACCAACAAAGCCCTACATAACAAGTACTCATCCCCCCTAAAAAAACAAACATCCCTCCCCTGCAAATCCTTTTACCCTATCGTTTGTTCAGTTTTTACCCATCCTATCTCGGTGAGGGTAATAGTGCTTGCTACTCACTATCACAATCTCTAACCTAGCTCTAAGATGCCTGCACGCATGATCACCGGTAACTTGCCATGACCAGCACGATTACACCCCATACGGTAAGCCCTTGCTTTCAGTTGAAAGGAAGCATGGTCACACTAATGACCTTGGAGTTGTTTCACTTCAGTGAGATTGAATTTCGCGCACAACTTCAGACCCTGGTTGCACAGGCACCACGCTTCTTTGAAAACACCCCTGTCGTACTGGCTCTAGAACGCCTGAGCAATAGCAGCAACACGCCAGACTTTGACCATATCCGCTCCCTCTGTGCTGGGTTTGGCATTAACATTTTTGCTATCCGCGGAGGCAGTCATACGCTTCAGCAAGCAGCAGCCAATGCAGGACTGGCTTGTCTGCCAGCGCAAAAGGGCAATATCGTCAAACGCAAACTCAACCCAACGACAGTACCAGCCAAAGAGGCTCCTTCAGCCAGCATCCTGCCAATGACGCAGGGTGAACTCCCCCTGGATCAGCAACCCGCAGAAGGGACTCCGGAATCAAACCAGAAGACAGCCGGTGACGACTCATCTAAGCAACTCGCAAAGGCCGCACCGACGACCCGTATCATCACCCACCCCGTACGTTCCGGCCAGCAAATTTATCACCCTGGCGAGCTTATCATACTGGCGCCAGTCGGTGCAGGGGCGGAAATTCTCGCGGACGGCAACATTCACGTCTACGGCCCCCTGAGAGGTCGCGCATTAGCCGGTGTTAATGGCAACAATAAAGCCCACATTTTCTGTCAGCATTTCGAGGCCGAACTGATTTCCATCAATGGCCGCTTCAAGCCGGCAGGTACAATAGATGAGAAATACTGGAAATCGGCCGTGCACGCCTGGCTGGATGAAGACAGTCTCTGCTTTGAAGCACTGTGATACGAAGCTGGCTTCGGCTTTCCAGACTGACACTCCGCGCTAAAAATCGATACAATGACGTCGTGGTGCCACTGCCATGAGACCCGGGCACAGTTTCAGTCGCGACTACTGATTGTACAAGAATAAATCAGTCGTCTATTACCTGTACCCATGTAGTTTGTTTGTAAGGGATGATTCATTGGCCAAGATAATTGTTGTCACATCAGGCAAGGGGGGCGTGGGCAAAACGACATCCAGCGCAGCCTTCTCTACCGGCCTGGCCATGCAGGGTCACAAGACCGTTGTGATTGATTTCGATATCGGCCTGCGCAACCTGGACCTGGTCATGGGGTGTGAACGCCGTGTCGTCTATGACTTTGTCAACGTCATCAATGGCGAAGCCGCACTGCACCAGGCCCTGATCAAGGATAAACATACCGATAATCTCTACGTCCTGCCCGCCTCCCAGACCCGGGACAAAGATGCGCTGACGCTTGAAGGGGTTGAAGCCATTCTCAACCAACTCAAGGAAGACTTTGACTATATTGTCTGCGATTCCCCGGCAGGTATCGAGAAAGGCGCACTGATGGCACTCTATTTTGCTGACGAAGCCATCATCACGACCAATCCGGAAGTCTCTTCCGTCAGGGATTCTGACCGCATCTTGGGCATTCTTCACAGCAAATCACGTCGGGCCGAACAGAACCTCGAACCCGTCAAGGAACACCTGCTACTCACCCGCTACGACCCTGAACGTGTCAACAAGGGCGAGATGCTGAGCGTGGACGATGTCAGAGACATCCTGGCCATTCCACTGCTGGGTGTTGTGCCAGAATCCATGGCGGTCCTGAAAGCCTCCAACCAGGGGCAACCCGTCATTCTTCAGGAAGAAAGCGATGCCGGACAGGCATACAATGATATTGTCAGCCGTTTTCTTGGCAAGGATCTGCCTCACCGCTTCCTTGACGCCCGGAAAAAAGGCCTGCTGGAACGGATGTTTGGGGGACGCTAATGAGTCTGTTTGACCTTTTCCAGAACAAGGAGAAAAAATCCTCGGCCTCTGTCGCCAGGGAGCGACTCCAGATTATCGTCGCCCATGAGCGTGCAGGTCGGGACAGCCCTGACTACCTGCCCGCCATGAAGCAAGATATTCTTAACGTCATCCGGAAATATGTGGCGGTGGAAAACGAGGATGTCAGCATCCAGTTCGACACCCGCGAGGAAGTCTCCATCCTGGAGCTGAATGTCACACTGCCAGAGGCATCAACTGGCACGAAATAACTTCATTCCGCTACAGGCCGCTGTTATTCTGTCAGGCACTCACTCTGCCTGACAGAATACCCATGACAAAGCACACCTTTGACCAAAACACCTTCAATAAAAACTTACTGACCTTTCTGGACCAATCCCCCACACCGTTCCACGCCACCCGGGAAATTGCGCGCCAACTCGACAAAGCCGGCTTTACCGCACTGAATGAACGCGACGCCTGGCAGCTGGCACCTGGCAAAAAGTACTACACCACCCGCAACGGCTCATCAATCATTGCCTTTACAACGGGCAAAGGGAATTATGCGGAACAGGGATTTCGCATGGTTGGCGCACATACTGACAGCCCTTGCCTGAAGGTCAAACCCACGCCTACCCTACAGGAAAAAGGCTGCTATCAACTAGGGGTTGAGGTATACGGCGGTGCATTGCTGAGCCCATGGTTTGACCGCGACCTGTCACTGGCCGGGCGAGTAACCTGGACCGACCCACAGGGTCAACTACACAGCTCCCTGATCGATTTCCGTGATCCTATTGCCATTATCCCCAATCTGGCAATCCATCTTGATCGGGAGGCGAACAACACCCATCCCATCAATCCGCAAAAAGATATCCCCCCCATCCTGTCGCTGCTGAAAAATGACGAAAAGATCGATTTCATACAGCAGCTGGTGAATCGCCTCAAGGTTGAAGCCCCCTCCAGCCAACCCGTTGAAATTCTGGATTATGAGCTGTTTTTCTACGACACACAGAAAGCCGCCATCATTGGTATGGAACAGGACTTCATCGCCTCTGCCAGACTGGACAACCTGCTGAGCTGCTTTACGGGTCTGCAAGCCCTTCTGGCAGCCAACAGCGATTCTCCCTGCCTGCTGGTCTGTAATGATCATGAGGAAGTGGGCAGCCAATCCGCCACTGGTGCGCAGGGGCCGTTCCTGAAAAATGTACTCGAACGCATTATCGGCATGGGGGAACCCATGACCCGCACCATGCAGCGCTCCATTCTCATCTCGGCAGACAACGCCCACGCCGTTCATCCGAACTACGCCGACAAACATGATGGCAACCACTGCCCGATCATGAACCAGGGACCGGTTATCAAGATCAACGCCAATCAGCGTTACGCCACCACCAGTGAAACCAGCGCCCTGTTCAGACACCTTTGCCAGAAAGCCAATGTACCGGTCCAAAGCTTTGTAGCCAGAACCGATATGGGCTGTGGAAGCACCATCGGCCCACTCACAGCAGCGGAACTGGGTGTAATGACACTGGATGTCGGCCTGCCGACACTGGCCATGCACTCCATCAGGGAACTCGCCGGCACAGAAGATGCCACCAACATGGCCAACCTGCTGACGCTATTCTACAACGAAGAAAGCCTGACCATTATCTAAACCTGCCGGGGCAGAACCATACGGTTTTGCCCCATACCCATCTCCCGGCATGACGTATGAATCAAGCCGTCCTATCCTGAAAACATAACGCAAAGCCTTAGCTTGGCGGGCTGCGATGCGCAGCATCAAATACAGCTGAGGCACGGCGAACGGCAAAACTATCACTTTCCCTGCCGTGACAGTTGTAGGTATCATGCTTTAGACGCCTGTAAAAAGGCTGAGTAGACGGCCGATTACCCATAAACAGCCATCAGCGGGCTGGGTAGAAAAAGGAGTTGTCACCCATGCCGGTTTTCATAACACGCCAGGCAGACACTGATAAGAGAGCGAACCATCTGATGCATTTTAAGGCCCGAACTGCCCGTCTGAATCTATTTTTTGCCTTGCTGTTGTCATTGTCATCAACACTGGCTTTCGCCAAGGACAGCGAAACCAGCCATGCTGATACAG
The DNA here is from genome assembly GCF_039540975.1 of Kistimonas scapharcae. NCBI lineage: Bacteria > Pseudomonadati > Pseudomonadota > Gammaproteobacteria > Oceanospirillales > Endozoicomonadaceae > Kistimonas > Kistimonas scapharcae. Next base: position 47,792 of record NZ_BAABFL010000065.1, on the reverse strand, counting down.
AAAAACTCCTTGAGCAGCAACTTGAAACACTCAAGCCCACACTCAATCAGGCCATCGCAAGCGTCAACGTCGTGCAACTTTTGCAGCGAAACTCCTACGAAAAAATCACCATTGATAACAACAGTTCGGAAAAGATCTTCCAGAGTTATCTGGATACACTGGATCGTAATCGCAGCTTCTTCCTGGCCTCCGATATCAAAGAATTCGAACCTTACCGGGATGAACTCGACAGCGCACTGAAAAGCGGTAACCTTAAGCCCGCTTTTGATATCTTCAACCGTTACATGCAACGCAGCGAAGAACGCATCCGATTCGCCCTGAAGTATCTGGAAACCGGATTGGATAAGATCGATTTCAACAAACAAGAATCACTAACCATTGACCGTGAAAAATCGCCCTGGCTCGCTGATAGAAAGGCTCAGGAAGACCTCTGGCGGCGCCAGCTGAAAGACAACATTCTTAATATGAAGCTGAACGAAAAGCCGCTCAAAGAGATCCAGGAACTGCTTCACAAGCGCTATACCAATCAGCTTCGCCGACTCCATCAGACCCGCAGTGAAGATGCCTTCCAGCTGTATCTGAATGCGTTTACTCAGCTTTATGATCCGCACACACAGTACTTCTCGCCGCAACGCGCCGAAACCTTTGATATCAATATGAGCCTTTCACTGGAAGGCATTGGCGCCGTTCTTCAGTCTGAAGACGAATACACCAAGGTCGTCAGCATCGTTCCTGCAGGCCCGGCAGACAAAGCCGGACAGCTCAAGCCGGGGGATCGCATTATCGCAGTCTCCCAAGGCGAGAATGGCACGTTTGAAGATGTGGTTGGCATGCGACTGGATGAGGTTGTCAAGCTGATTCGTGGCCCCAAAGGCACCCGTGTGAAGCTGGAAACCATTCCCGCCAACAGCAAGGATGGCAAGACCCGCATCTACCCAATTACCCGCGACAAGGTCAAGCTGGAAGAACAATCCGCCCAAAAGGAGATCATCACCATCAAGCAGGGCGATCGTGATTATCGTATTGGTGTGATTGACATTCCGGCCTTTTACATCGATTTCAAAGCCGCACAGGCTGGCGATCCCGATTACAAGAGCACAACCCGGGATGTTCGCAAACTGCTCAAGGAACTCAACAAAGAAAACATTGATGGCCTGATTATCGATCTGCGCAGTAATGGCGGTGGCTCCCTGCAGGAAGCCAACCAACTCAGCGGCCTGTTCATCAATGACGGCCCCACCGTTGTGGTCCGGGACAGCCGGGGACGTACCGAACCCCAGCAGGATCCTGACCCAGAAGAGGTCTACCACGGCCCCATGGCAGTCATGATCAACCGCCTGAGCGCCTCGGCGTCAGAGATTTTTGCCGGCGCCATGCAAGACTACCAGCGTGCTGTCATCATTGGCAGCCAGAGCTTTGGCAAGGGCACTGTCCAAACTATCCAGCCACTGAACCATGGCCAACTGAAACTGACCGTAGCAAAATTCTATCGGGTCTCCGGACAAAGCACCCAGAATCGCGGTGTCATCCCTGACATAAGCTTCCCTTCCCTGTTCAATAAGGAAGATATTGGAGAGAGCGCATTACCCAACGCTCTTCCCTGGGATGAAATCAACCCAGCCAAGTTCAAGGCCTTTGAGCCTTTGACGCCTTTCATGCCCGCCTTGCGTGAAAGACATAACAAACGTATCAGTGACAATCCAGATTTCCTCTATCTCAAAGATCTGAAAACCTTCCAGCAGCGTTATGACAGCAAGAACAGTATCAGTCTCAACGAGAAAGAACGGCGTCATGAAACAAACTCTATGCGTAAAGAACGACTTCGCCTGGAAAACCAGCTGCGCAAAGCCAAAGGCAAACCTGTTTACAAAAGCCTTGAAGAGCTAGAAGAAGCGCAAAACACCAACGATTCCCAATATGGCAAACGGGACGAGGATAAATCAGAAGATGATGCACTGCTGATAGAAAGCGGGAATATTCTGGCTGATATGATTGAACTCTCCTCTCGCTATATCGCTGACAGCGCCAAGCAATAACCGGTCTCGAAACAGGCGGCAGGCCTAACCAGTCTGCCGCTGCACTTCTGGCTAAAAAGCGTCCAGATCAGCCCGCATCAGAGACTGTTCACTGACATCGAAGCAAACCAGCTGAGGCTCTACATCAAACCATTGCATAAAGACGCTGTAATCACGCCTCTCAGGCCAAAGCGCTTCATCTTCCAACCAGGCTGCCAACTCATTCTCAAACAGCTGAGCGGCATGCGATTTCAGCCACTGCTTAAAATCTTCTTCCTGCTCAACCTCATCAAACAGATAAACCGAGCCTTCAGCCCTGAACGCTTCAATACTCATGGCTTCCTCCGGATTTACCCGGTTGGCCCACTCTACGAATACGCCTGTTGGCTTCAGAGAAACCGCGGATCGATTCAACAATTTCATTCTGCAATCCTGCCATTCACTCAATAACGACCGTTTAGCGCGAAATAATGACGTTTCAGCGCTGAAGACGCAAATCGACAGAAATGTAATCACTTTTTTCTAGAATTAGCGCATCCTGTCGAATACGAGGAGTAAGAGAATGCCAAGAATAGTCATCATCGCCGTGACACTTATCATGACCTTACTGCATGCCAGCTCGATGCCCGCAAAAGAAAAAACCCTCTTTCTGGTACGCCATGGTGAAGCTGATCACAACATCAATGGCCGCTATAGCACCAACCCTGAACATCCCGCTTACACCCCGTCATACCTGACGGACAAGGGGAAAGAACAGGTTAAATGCACAGCCGATGCGATCGACACACAACTCAACAGGGAAGCTCGTATTGCGCTGTTCGCATCTCCCTTACCGCGTACCGTCCAGACAGCAGAAATACTTGCCTCCCATCTGCGACTCACTCAGCACTCCATTATTACTGACAACCGACTGATAGAAACTAACCTCGGCAACCGGGAAGGCCAGTTACATTCACAATTCGATGACAAAGACCCCTGGTTTCCCGATGACCCATCGACATATGACGGCGAAACTACTGAGCAAATTAATGCGCGCTTACAATCATTTTACGATGAAATCATTTCTGACAATCACACTGATATCCTGATTATTGTTACTCATGGCTCCCCCGCACTCCTGTTTGCCCATCTCATACAGCCTGACATTTCACATATACGCCTGGAAACTGCTGGCTTTGGTGTATTTGTCATCACAGACGAATAAGGTCGTCTTACTGTCGCTCATGCGTTTAAGAAATAGGATTGCCTCCCCCACCCGGATAAGGTTATCTTTTAATCAGGATTAACAATAATGAGAAAAGGAATATGGAGTATTTTATTGGCACAATAAAGTGGTTTAGCAATCCGAAGGGAATCGGGTTCATTAATCCTATTAGCGAATCCAATAATCAGGATATATTCATCCATTACAGCTGTATCAACATGGATGGATTTAAAACACTGAAGGCGGGGGAAACCGTCAGATTCCTACTGGGCAACGGCGCCAAGGGGTTTATGGCAACAGAAGTGATACCGGAACCCGGCAACGCAACGGAAGCTTCCACGCCATCCGGTTCGACCATCGAAGAATCGACACAGGCCAGGGAGCCTGAAATGGCTGAATAACGAACCTGGTTCTTTCTACGACAATCACTGCCTATTTCGTGACTCTCCCGGTTTGATGGCGAATCATTCCGGGAGCACCAAAACTCGCAAGCTACGTCACTGACAATCCAATCTGACCGTTATCTATAGCAACCTGGCTATTTAATTGCGCCATCAAAGCCTGCAGGCTCTCCAGACGATCACATTCCTCATGCCAACTGCAATAAATATGGCGCTTAATGACTGGCACATCATTAACCTGATACAAATCCCCTTCCGACATCGGTGTCTGTACCATTGTCAGTGGCAGATAGGCACAGCCCCCGTTATTCAACAGGAAATCCAAGGCAACTCGAGCACTATTGGTATGCAGTACCGGCGAAGGCAAGCCACTCAGGTGCCGTGACAACTCAATACCAAAACGCGTCCCCCAATCCACCATTACCCACCCGGACAGCCAGGGTACAGAATCCTCCTGAATAGCTGCACGTGTGACCATCACAAGCTCAACTGTCGCAAGTTCACAGTAACCCAGCTCATCTGCCTTAGGCGGATCGAACAAAATAGCCAGATCGAGTGTCCGATTCAGCAGTCTTCGCGCCACCACTTCCGGACTGACACTTTCTGCCCGAACAGCAATACCCGGGTTATCACTGAATATCTGGTTAATTCGCTCCTGCAACAGGATGTCCCAGACGTTAGGTGTCGCCCCGATGGATATCTGCACATTCTGATTACGGTCCAACGCCACATCCAGTCGCGCCCGGTCCCAGGCAGCCAGAATGGCTTCCGCATGGGTTCTAAGACGCTCCCCGGCCGGTGTCAGCTGAATATTGTTACGATAACGGGTAAATAGCGGTGCAGATAGTTGAGACTCCAACTGCCGTACCCTTGAACTCACAGCAGACTGAGTCAAATAAAGATTTTCTGCCGCCTTACCAAAATGCCGGGTCTTTTCAACTTCCAGAAATGTCTTCAAAAGCTCGGTATCCACAGAACAAAACACTCCTGACAGGCATTAATGTCATTAAGCATAATAGTCACTCAAGCGAAGCCATCGCCTGCAGGACTTATAAGAGCTGGGGAGATTGTCCAACAGCGCGTCATATTTTTCCACACAACTGATCGCTATCACAGGAGACAGAAAGCAATAAAGAAGGGGGGAATGACACCAAGAACCGGCATGAGTATCCAACATCAAAAACCATGCCGGCAAACAGATTACAAACAGCGCAGATTAGCTTTCACTGACCAGTGACTTATAGCCGAAGAGCATTTTAACATCATGCTGCTTAAGAAATTTCTGAAGCCAGAAATGGCACCAAGACTCATTATCCAGTGAGGGATCCATGCCGGAAGGGCTGAGATCAGTACGCAACAACAAAACAGGTGTGGACACCCCATCATTATCAATCACCTGAAACAGCAAACCACAGGGAATGATCTCACCATCAGTACCAGCGCTTGCCGTCGGTCTGATCGACATCACCAGATTAATCGACCAAAGCCTATAACTCTGCTGAATCAACAACTGAAGCGGAAACTCCATTACCCCCTCATCTTCAAGCGAGAGGTCATTTCCATGCAAAACCACTGAACTCTCAAACTTCCTGATCATCAGCGATTCAATGGTTCTTTCGGGAGACCCACTTAACCAGCTTTTCAGCGACGCTGCACGCGCTACGAGTGCATCCTGCATTTCTTGTTCGTTCATACCCAATTCCAGACACGAAAAAACGGCTGTTGCATCGCTAGAATATGCGGGTAAAACCAATCCGGTTTCAAACGAACTTACTTATTCTCACGATCATTTTTTTCGATCAATAGCGATGGAGAAACGAAAAAGGACGATGGTAATTTTTTGATAACAACAAAAAAGCCGATCATCGCTGATCGGCTTTTTCTGAAGAAGTGGCGGACCGGACGGGGCTCGAACCCGCGACCTCCGGCGTGACAGGCCGGCATTCTAACCAACTGAACTACCGGTCCGCGACAAACTTTCTAACCTGGTGGGTGATGACGGGATCGAACCGCCGACCCTCTGCTTGTAAGGCAGATGCTCTCCCAGCTGAGCTAATCACCCAAAATCTTGTAACGCATATCTAGCAAATTAAATGGCGGACCGGACGGGGCTCGAACCCGCGACCTCCGGCGTGACAGGCCGGCATTCTAACCAACTGAACTACCGGTCCGCGACAAACTTGCTTTCTAACACTGGTGGGTGATGACGGGATCGAACCGCCGACCCTCTGCTTGTAAGGCAGATGCTCTCCCAGCTGAGCTAATCACCCAAAAATTCTTTCGATCATCAGTCAACAAATGGCGGACCGGACGGGGCTCGAACCCGCGACCTCCGGCGTGACAGGCCGGCATTCTAACCAACTGAACTACCGGTCCGCGACAAACTGACATCCGCATTGTGGTGGGTGATGACGGGATCGAACCGCCGACCCTCTGCTTGTAAGGCAGATGCTCTCCCAGCTGAGCTAATCACCCTTCCCGATGCGGTGCGCATTATAACCATAATGCGACTTAAATCCAGACCCTGATGCAAAGTGGCGGACCGGACGGGGCTCGAACCCGCGATCTCCGGCGTGACAGGCCGGCATTCTAACCAACTGAACTACCGGTCCGCTACAGTCTTGCGTGGTGGGTGATGACGGGATCGAACCGCCGACCCTCTGCTTGTAAGGCAGATGCTCTCCCAGCTGAGCTAATCACCCCTCGTCAGGACGGCGCGAATTATAAGCAGCATCGGTTACGATATGCAACCGATATATGCCCACCTGCGGGATTTACACATTCGGACTGTTCTAACAGTCTTTTTATCGCATCTCGCAGCATCCTTACGGCTTCAGTAATAAAATGCCGAATGCATCTGTTACCATGACAGATGCCAACAGTGGGACAGAGCATCATGTGGTTCAAAAACCTGATTTTGTACCGTTTCAGCAAACCGTTTGAATACACCGCTGAAACGCTGGAAGAAAAACTGGCGGAACAACGGTTTCGCCCCTGCAGCAAATCGGAAATGAGCAGTTTTGGCTGGGTATCACCCGTGCCCGATGGCGACAGCCTGATTCATGCCAGTGGTCAGTTCCTGGTCGTCACTGCAAAAAAAGAAGATAAGCTGTTACCGGCCAGCGTCGTACGCGATGCACTGAAAGAAAAGATCGAAACCATTGAACATGAACAGGGCAGGAAAGTTTTTAAAAAGGAGAAAGACCAACTCAAGGATGAAATCACGCGCGACCTGCTGCCGCGAGCGTTCAGCCGATCCAGTCGAACCAGCGCTTATATAGATAGCCGTAATGGCTGGCTGATTGTCGATGCATCCAGCTTCCGCAAAGCAGAAGAATTGACTAGCTCCCTGCGTAGCTGTCTGGGCAGTCTGCCCGTGCTGCCTCCGGCACTAAAATCTTCACCTTCTGCCATTATGACCAACTGGTTGCAGCAGTCTGCTGACCTGCCCGCACCGTTCATACTTGGCGACGAGTGCGAGCTGAAGGAACCGGGTGAAGAAGGCGGCATTGTCCGCTGCAAACGTGTTGACCTGTTATCTGAAGAAGTCAGCCTGCATCTTACTTCCGGCAAAGTCGTCAGCCGCATTGCCATGCAGTGGGATGAATCTATCGACTGCATTCTCGGAGAAGATCTCTGCATCAAACGACTGAAGTTCACTGACACCTTGCAGGAGCAGTCCGACGCACTCGACATTGAGGATAAAGCGGGACGTTTTGATGCCGACTTTACGCTGATGGCTCTGACACTGGAACGTTTCCTCAGTGAACTCATTAATGCGCTTGGCGGAGAAGACACCAGTCGCACAGGGCAGGAAGCAGAACCCGTGGGCATGGAAGAGCCTGAACTGGCAGAAGCCTAAACGACAAAAAGGCGGAGGGTTTTAAACCTTTCCGCCTTTTTAACTCTACGATCAACGGCCCTAACGCTCCAGCACAACAAATGCTACCGCATAGTCTTTCTCATCACTGATCGTTACATGATGAGTACTGATACCTAACTGTTCACCCAACCGCCTTGCCGCACCATGGAACATCAGAGAGGGCGCACCCTGCGCACTATTAGCCACCTCGATATCCTGAAACGAGACTTTACCAATACCGGTACCCAATGCCTTGGCCACCGCTTCTTTTACGGCGAAACGCGTTGCTATAAAGGACGCATGACTACCACGGGCGACAAAAACAGCATATTCAGACTCGGTCAAAATGCGCCGAACAAACCGATCGCCCTGCCGTTCCAGCACTTGCTGTATACGTCGTATATCAACGATATCGGTTCCAATGCCTGCAATCATGCCTGGTGCCTGGCTGCATCCAACATTAAGGCTTTCATTTCCCGAATCGCTTCTTTAAGTCCGGTAAACATGGCCCTGCCAATGATGGCGTGACCAATGTTTAGTTCATTGACTCCCGGAATCGCGGCGACAGGTTCAACATTCTGGTAATTCAAGCCGTGCCCGGCATTCACGATCAAGCCCTGCTTGCGACCATGGGAAACGGCGCGACGGATTCGCTCAAGCTCTGCATGCAGCTCTTCAGGATTTTCTGCATCCGCATAACAACCGGTGTGCAGCTCAATAGTTGGCGCACCACATCGGACGGCAGCATCAATCTGGGTCGGCTCCGGATCTATAAACAGTGAAACATCAATGCCTTTTGCTGCCAGCCTCTGACAGGCTTCAGCAATGCGTCCCTCCTGACTAAGCACATCCAGCCCTCCTTCCGTGGTTAGCTCTTCACGCTTCTCTGGCACCAGGCAGACATGGACTGGCAGAACTTGCTCAGCAATTGCCAGCATCTCTTCAGTGACGGCCATCTCCAGATTCATTCGAGTCTGGAGTAAATCCTTGAGCCGATACACATCATGATCTTGAATATGACGACGATCTTCGCGCAGGTGCAGTGTGATTCCATCAGCACCCGCCTCTTCCGCATCCAGCGCGGCCTTGACCGGATCAGGGAATCGCGTCCCTCTTGCCTGACGAATCGTGGCAATATGATCAATATTGACACCCAGAAGAATACGGTTAATCGGAATCACTGACTACTCCTTCCACTGACTTGATCATTGACTCATACCGGATCGGCCTGCCGAAACAGCTCACGACTGCGTAACGGTCTATTGCCGAGCAGCGGAGCCAATGCCATCCGGGTCAGACGCTTAAGATCCGGCAACATCAGATCGGTAACCTCATTACGGGCAAACGCGTTCAAAACCGCCCCGGAAAAACAGGGAACCCTGCCCGCCGGATCCAGCGCATGGCAGGGTACAAACCCATTATCCTGCTGGTAGAGATAATATTGGTTATCACGAATCGCGTGCCCCTGCTCTCCGTCATACGACAAAGGAATCCCATAGCCCAGCGCTTCCAGCAAGAGTTTCTCAAAGATTCTCAACTTGACCTCCAGTGGCAGCTGCTGATTCAAGCCATCAACAAGCCACTCATAAAGATCAAAAAGGTTTGCTACCGCATCACCGGGCTGTAGCAGGCGCACCAATAATTCATTGGCATACAGCCCGCTATAGAGATATTTACCCGTCAGCAGCAGATAACGATCCTGCTCTAGCTGGCGCAAGGTCTTGAGTTCTGTTTTCCCCGTCCAGCTAATCAGCAAACGGGAAAAAGGCTGGAGCAGGTGACCTCGCCGAGGCTTTCCCGCCTTACTGGCTGCTCCCCGGGCGCCTGAGGCGACCAGGGAGACTTTACCGTGATTACGGGTCAGGCAGTCAACCAGCAAGCTTGTATCACGGTAGGGCCTGGTATGGAGTACCCAGGCAGGTTGCAGCTCGAAGGTGTTAGCAGACACCGCAAGCCCTCTCAGGGCAGCTCGGTATAACCAAGACTGGCCAAAGCCCGCTCATCATCTGACCAGCCGGAGCGCACCTTGACCCACAGATTCAACATCACCTTATTGTCGAACAGCTTTTCCATATCCAGGCGGGCATCATGACCGATCACCTTCAAGCGACTGCCTTTGTCACCAATCACAATCCGCTTCTGGCCTGGACGCTCAACCAGAATCAGTGCACTGATATGAAGCACACCACCATCTTCTTTGAACTCTTCAATCTCAACCGTAATTTGATAGGGAATCTCATCACCCAGCTGACGCATGATCTTTTCCCGAACCAGCTCTGCCGCCAGGAAACGGGAGCTGCGATCAGTAATCTGGTCATCACCATAAAAATGAATACTTTCCGGCAGAAATCCGTGAACCAAACGTTCCAATCGCTCAACATTGTGGCCATTCTTGGCCGACATTGGCACGATATGCGCGAAGTCCATCTTCCGCGACAGCTCATCCAACCAGGGAATAAGTTTATCCTTTTCTGTAATACGGTCGGTTTTGTTCACAACTAGAATGACTGGACAACGGCTGTGACGCACCGTTTCCAACACCATTTCATCTTCATCAGTCCAAACCATCCGGTCAACAATAAAGATGATAACGTCCACATCTTTAACAGACGAGGTCGCGGCCCGGTTCATATACCGGTTGATGGCTCTGCCATCATTTTTATGAATACCGGGTGTATCCACGTAAACAGCCTGCACATCACCATCGGTTTTGATACCGAGGATCTGGTGGCGGGTTGTCTGGGGCTTACGGGACGTAATACTCAGCTTCTGGCCAAGAATATGATTCAAAAGGGTCGATTTACCAACATTAGGCCGCCCAACAATCGCCACATAGCCACAACGGCCTTCAGACACTGCCTGTTCAATCATCCTTCAACCTCCACCCCAAGCGCCATTAGCGCCCGTCGGGCTGACTGCTGTTCCGCCGCCCGTCGACTGCAACCCGCACCTATCGTCGATTCAACCCCGACGACAGAACAATGTACCGTAAAGGTCTGATCATGCGCCCTGCCATCAATGCTGACCAGCTCATAGTGAGGCAGAGGCTGCTGACGTGACTGCAGATATTCCTGCAGACGGGTTTTGGGGTCTTTATTCTGTTGATCGCCAACAGAAAGCTTTTCAAGCCGACTGGCAAACCAGACGAGAATACGGGTTCGGCAGATATCCATGCCGCCGTCAAGGTAAATTGCGCCGATAAGTGCTTCGACAGCATCCGCCAGAATCGACTCACGGCGATACCCGCCACTTTTCAGCTCACCGGAGCCTAGGCGAAGAAAATCACCCAGACCAAATTCCCGGGCAATTTCCGCCAACGTGGCACCACGCACCATGCAGGCCCGCAGCCTGCTCAATTGGCCTTCCTTTGCCTGAGGAAACCGCTGATAGAGATCTTCGGCAATCACAAAATTGACGATGGAGTCGCCAAGAAATTCGAGCCGCTCGTTATTACGACCACCATAACTACGATGAGTCAACGCCAGAACAGCCAGCTCGCTATCCTTAAATTGATAGCCGAGCTGCTGTTCCAGCTTGTCTATGGATTGTTTCACTATTGCCTGATTTTCCTGCTGTTCTTGAATGTCAGAACAGCATCTATGTTGTAAATCATTGGGACACGACGCTCATAGTTTACATCAATGATGATGTCATTGCCTTCACGCCGTACTTTTGCGCTATCTTCGATTAGCTCTGGCAGATTGTTAACCTGAAACCCTCTATCCAACCAGTCACGGATATCAGCAACTGCCGCATCCTCAACACCATCACGTTGTTCTATCGAATCCAGCGTTTTCTCAACACTGAAGTTATCATGGTACAAAGGCGTAAACTTGATAACACAAGTAAACAGGAAGGCCGCAAAAGCCAACCAAGCCACTACGGCGATCATGGATGCTCCGCGCTGTTCTTTCATTCCCTTCATGGCAGGTCTCCAGCTGCTCTTCAGATTATCGATCCATTGTTTTTCAGATTAGGCAGATCAAACCAACTCGGCCAGTGCATCCAGATATAGACTGCTTTACCGACAATATTTGCCTCCGGCACAAAACCCCAATAACGGCTGTCATTACTGCGATCACGGTTGTCGCCCATCACAAAATACTGCCCTTCAGGTACAGTCCATTCTGTCTGCGGCAGGCGATTTTCGATATCCATATCCTTGCGGATCTGATGAGAGGTATCACCGATGGTTTCTTCATAGATCCGATAAACCAGATTTCGCCCCAAGCGTGGCTCAAAATCATCACGTAGCTCGGCCACAAAGGTTTCCGGCACCTTCTCGTCATTCACGTATAACGTTTTATTTCGATACTCAATTTTATCGCCAGGAACGCCTATTACCCGCTTGATGAAATTGATATTAGGGTTCATCGGCTCCTTGAACACCATGACATCGCCCCGTTGTGGCTCATTCACTGCCACCACTTTGGTACCTATCACAGGAAGCCGGAGGCCATAGGTATACTTGTTAACAAGAATGAAATCACCAACCTGAAGCGTCGGAATCATCGACCCCGACGGAATCTGAAAAGGTTCATACAGGAATGAGCGCAATACCAGCACAACAAACAGGACAGGGAATACAGACTTTGCAGTTTCCACCATCCCCGGCTCTCTGGACAGCCTGCTCAGCGTTTCCTCGTCTGCTTCTTCGACCTGCTCACGGTAACTGGCGACGGCGGTCCGGCGCCTCGGCGCCAGCACCAGAATATCAATAAGCCCGATCAAACCACTGGCAAATACGGCGATCACCAGGATAAGGGGGAAATTAAAGTCCATATCAACCTTTTAGTTGTCAACTTTCAATACAGCCAGGAATGCTTCCTGGGGGATTTCCACGCGACCAACCTGTTTCATGCGTTTCTTGCCGGCCTTCTGCTTCTCCAGCAGCTTACGCTTACGGCTAACGTCACCACCATAACACTTGGCCGTTACGTTCTTGCGCAGCGCCTTCACCGTTGACCGTGCCACAATCTGGCCACCCATCGCTGCCTGAATCGCCACATCAAACATCTGCCGCGGAATAATCTCCTTCATGGCATCTGTGAGTTTACGCCCCTTACCGGCCGCATTGTCCTTATGCACAATCAGCGCCAGCGCATCGACCTTCTCGCTGTTGATAAGAATATCCAGCTTGACCATTTTCGCCACTTCGAAACGATCAAAGGAGTAATCCAGGGAAGCGAAACCACGACTGACCGATTTCAGGCGATCAAAGAAATCCAGTACCACCTCACTCATCGGCAGGTCATAGGATACAGACACCTGAGTCCCCGTGAACTGCATATCACGCTGGATACCGCGCTTTTCCACACACAGGCTGATGACATTACCCAGATACTCCTGCGGCACCAGGATATGAGCCTGAACGATGGGCTCACGAATCTCCAGGATACCGGCCGGGTCAGGCAAACGGGACGGGTTATCAATCTCCAGCACGTCCTCATTCTTCATTACAACCTGGTAGACCACCGTAGGCGCCGTGGTGATGAGGTCAAGGTCATACTCCCGCTCCAGGCGCTCCTGGATAATTTCCATGTGCAGCATGCCCAGGAAGCCACAACGGAAGCCAAAGCCTAGTGCATCACTGCTTTCCGGCTCATAAAAGAGCGAAGCATCGTTAAGGCTGAGTTTTTCCAGCGCTTCACGAAAATCTTCAAAATCATCGGAGCTGACCGGGAACAGGCCGGCATAAACCTGCGGCTTCACACGCTGAAAACCGGGAAGCCTTGCAACTTCAGGCGTCTTGGCATGCGTCAGGGTATCGCCCACCGGCGCGCCATGAATATCCTTGATACCGGCAACAACGTACCCCACCTCACCGGCTTTCAGCTCACCTGTCGACTGCCGTTTCGGTGTAAAGATACCGATATCATCCACGACGTAGGCTTCACCAGTCGACTTGACCAGCATTTTGTCTTTTTTGCGCAATGTACCGTTAACCACCCGAACCAGAGAAACAATGCCCAGGTAGTTATCAAACCAGGAGTCGATGATCAGCGCCTGTAGCTCACCATTGATATCTCCTTCCGGCGGTGGGATAGTCGCCACCAGAGCCTCAAGCACATCTTCAATGCCCAAGCCACTCTTGGCAGAACAACGCACCGCATCCGTTGCATCAATGCCAATGATTTCCTCAATCTCCTGAGCAACACGCTCTGGTTCAGCCTGGGGAAGGTCCATTTTGTTCAGCACGGGCATAACTTCCAGCCCCTGCTCAATAGCGGTATAGCAGTTGGCTACCGACTGGGCTTCCACACCCTGGGCCGCATCAACTACCAATAATGCACCTTCACAGGCCGCCAGAGAACGTGAGACTTCATAGGAGAAGTCAACATGGCCCGGCGTGTCGATAAAGTTGAGCTGGTAGACCTGACCATCCTTAGCGGTGTAATCCAACGTTACACTCTGAGCCTTGATGGTGATACCACGTTCGCGCTCAAGCTCCATAGAGTCGAGCACCTGCTGCTGCATTTCCCGATCACTCAGACCACCACAATGCTGGATGAACCGGTCAGCCAGCGTCGATTTTCCGTGGTCAATATGGGCGATGATCGAAAAATTTCGAATATGTCGTAAGTCACTCACCGTGTGTCACTACTGCTCTAAATAGATTAACCCGCCCGCCTGAGTCAGGCGGGCGGGTTACGGCTAATGGAAACCCCTGTTAACGCATCAGTCTACCGTATTTACCAGTAGCCTGCTATCCGGGCATGGATCGTCAGGCTATCCATTTCTACGAGTAGTCAACGTTATCCCGGCAATATCACTCTGCCAAACGGAACGTGATAAACCCAGGCATACCTCGGCGCACCACCAGCATGGAGATCGTCTTATCCGCTGGCAGCTTTTTCACGATGCTGTTGAATTCCTGTACGCTCTTAACGTCCTGATGGTTGATCTGGGTAATGATATCGCCATTACGCAAGCCAACTGCACGACCAGCGCCACGACCGACCTGTGTGACCACAAGACCTGACACCGATTTATCAACACCAAGACGCTGACGGTAGTTGTCGTTCAACAGCTCAACATTAATTCCAAGGCGGTTATCCTCACGGCTCTGCACCTGAGGCTTGGTCTTGCCCTGTTCGTCAGGCAGTTCACCGAGTTCGACGGCCTTGGTCAGCGTTTTACCACGACGGACCAAATCGACCTCAACCTTCTTGCCGACGGGGGTACGCCCAACTTCCATGGGAAGATCACTGGAGAACTTAATATCCCGACCATTGAATCGAAGAATAATATCGCCCGGCTGCAAACCCGCTGTACCAGCAGGCCCCTCAGGAATCACCTGGCTGATCAGCGCACCGTGGGGCTTTTTGAGACCAAAAGATTCAGCAAGACTGCGATCAACATCCTGAATCACTACACCCAGCCAGCCACGGGTGACATACCCTTTCTCTTTCAGCTGTTCAGCGACATCCATGGCATCATCAATGGGAATCGCGAACGAGAGCCCCATGAATCCGCCAGAACGGGTGAATATCTGGGAGTTAATACCAATGACTTCACCGTCCATATTGAGCAACGGACCACCGGAATTACCGGGATTGATCGGTACATCAGTCTGGATAAACGGCACATAGCTTTCAGTCGGTAAGCTACGATTCAGTGCACTGATAATCCCCTTGGTGACCGAATACTCAAAACCAAAAGGAGAACCAATAGCAAAAACCCACTGACCAGGCTTCAATTCATCCGAATCACCCAGACGAATCGCAGGCAGGCGCTTGGCATCCACTTTCAGCAATGCCAGATCAGAGCGCTTATCCGCTCCGACCAGCTTGGCCTTGAATTCACTGCGGTCATTAAGGCGTACGAGAATTTCATCCGCACCTTCTACAACATGGTTATTGGTCAGAATGTAACCATCATCGGAAATAATAAAACCTGACCCCAGTGACTGAGGGCGCGGCTGCTCAAACTGGGAGTCATCGGGAATCTGCAACCCGAAATAACGCCTGAAAATCTCAGGTAAATCATCACCATATGGCCCATAAAGCTGCTGTCTGCCAGACTGCTTCGGCTTGGACAACGTACTGATATTCACAACAGCCGGCGATGCATTCTCGGCCAGGCTCGAAAAATCGGGCAACTGCTCACTGGCAATCGCCAACTGCATGCCGAGAAACAGGGCGAATATACCGCCAAGCCAACCGGCAACATTAATTCTTGGATATCTCATAAGATCCGTTTCCCCATCTCACCGATGATCAAACATTTCTGATACATTTCACCAGCCAGTCACCACCAACACAAAGATGCTCTGGCTGTCACAGCATGACAATGACGTCGTTAGACATCACAGGCTGATGTTCTGACATATTCTTTACTGCCGTTTCCTGATCCGTTAATTGCCAACTGAGCACGACCGGCTGCAACTGTTTCTGTCGGTTTTCATTGCGGAACAAACGGGCAGTCATTCCAAAGCCCGCTCCCATAACGAGCAAGCTAAACAAAATCAGATAACCTTCCGGCAAACCGAGCCAGTAGCCAAATCCAATGGCAACCACCAAAAACAGCAAGGGTGACAGATAAACCCAGAATGAAGCCGTTAACATGGCTGACTCAGGTATACCAATGACCACCGTATCACCCACCCTCACGGGAAAGTCACACAATGCGCGGATATGCATATGGGAAGCACTGTGATCGCTGATATGACGCTTGAGTCCCTGTCCACAGGCATTCTTGGCAGAACAGGCGTCACAGGCGGATTTTCTTACGGTTTCCACAACAGCCAGCCGCTCTTCGACGGCGACAACACGTCCACTTTCTTCAATCATGAATCGTCTTCAAATACTCTGACGTCTGTTATTGCT
The DNA here is from genome assembly GCF_039540975.1 of Kistimonas scapharcae. Taxonomy (NCBI): domain Bacteria; kingdom Pseudomonadati; phylum Pseudomonadota; class Gammaproteobacteria; order Oceanospirillales; family Endozoicomonadaceae; genus Kistimonas; species Kistimonas scapharcae. The sequence goes on along the minus strand of NZ_BAABFL010000065.1, from coordinate 31,482 downwards.
ACCGCTTACTGCGCAGGTGCCTGAAAGGGCGATTCCACCTGACGGGGTTTAACCGATACGGCAATGCGCTCTGCCGTACCCAGCGGGATCTCGCCGACAACCGTCACATTATAATAAGCATCACCATTGCGGAAGACTCTGGATACAGCGGCGGTTGCTCCGGACTGTTCTGACGACTGACTCAACACCCGGGTCATATCCTCTTCAACAAATACGGAAAATGCTGCCAGACCATCGCTGTATAACAAACTATCCACTGGCTTCTGACTGACAGGACTCACCGTTTTACGGTAACCGGTCTTGTTAAATCCATCAGGCACCCAGCCCATTTCCCAGGTCAGGGGACTTTCTTCAGAGTGAGCAGCAACTGCCGAGCGATCGATCCAGGCATGCTGTCCCGGCGGGATGACATCGCCATCAGGGAGATTGCCAACCGAAAGATCAACAAACTGAAAGCGCTCCAAAACCGCGCCTTTGTCACCATGCATTTCAGACTTCAACAACAAGCCAGAATCATGATCCAGCCACAGGTGGTAACCGTAACGGTGCTTGTCCCGGGGCAGTAATTCCACATGGCGACCGATGCGATTGGCTATCCGTACATCACCGCCAAAACGTAACTGATAGAACCCACCTAGTTTCTGGAAATCCGTCTTGAAACGACCTGACAAGGCTGCCAGATAACCCGGCTTTAACGTCACACCGCCCTGCCCCTGCCGGATATAGGCGATCTTCTGGCCATCACGGATCATCTCGCGGTAAGGGCCGTCCAGATACACGAGACGTTCCTTTTCCTGACCATCCACCACACCATGCATCACTTTGAGCGTCAGCAACCCACCAAGGTTTTCGTAGATGAAAAAACCCTGATAATTTTCACTTCTGAAGGCTGTGGACATCCGGTCAAGCCATTCAACCGGTGATCCCTGCGGGGCCGCAGCGACTGGCAGAGCCCAGCTCAATACCAGTAGGCCGATCAGTTTCCGTGCGTGCAAAACCATTCCTTCCATCGCCAAACTAGGGTCTCTCAAAGCTGGCAGCCCTGACGAACGGCAACATACCCTGTGCGGTATAAGACGATTGCTGTTCAGCATGCTGTAACATATAGGCACTGAAACGCTCACGAGCGACGTTATCGGCGAAGACCCGGGCCCGATTCAGTTGTGAGGGCGTCAAACCTTTCTGCTCTGTACCATAACCGGCCAGAACACCCACTGCGCCATAATCAGCGACCAGTGTGCCATTATCGCTGGCAACCGGCTGGACAGTTTCCTGAACGGAAGCAATGTCCTGCTGCCCTGCATTCTGGCCATTCCAGAGCTGGACACCCACGATCACGGCAAGTGTCACAGATGCCGCGACCGCAAAACGTCCCAGCGATTGCCACCGCCCACTCAAACGTTCTTCGGTATTCACGGCAGGCTCCTGGCCAATGGCATCACTTACGGCAGAAGAGATATCAATCCCGGCAAAGGCATTGTTCTCTTTGCGCAGAGTTTCACCTATCAACTGGTAGCTAAACGCCGTCTTTCTGAAGGCTTCATCCTTCTGCAGATGATCGAGTACCCGATGCATCTCAAGTTCATTGGCTTCGTTATCCATCAGTGCGGATAGCGACTCTTTCAGGCGCCGGTCAGGCTGGTTATCGATCGCGGTCATGGGACACCTCACTGGACATGGTCGGCTCTACCCCGTTTCCCCACAGCATTAATACGATTACCCCGATTTGCTCAGCAATGGCTGAATCACTTTATCTATGGCTTCCCTGGCCCGGAAAATACGTGACCGCACGGTCCCTACCGGACAATCCATGATCTCGGCGATATCTTCGTAGCTCAGGCCATCAAACTCCCGCAGTGTCACCGCGGTACGGAGTTCATCCGGCAAGCCCTTGATCACCTTGAAGATCACCGCCTCTATCTCGTCTTTCTGCACATTGTGCTCCGGTGTCTCCAGATCTTTCAGGGGGTACGAACTATCCAGAGTCTCGGTGTTGTATACATCAACATCGGTATCCGGCGGACGGCGTCCTTTCGCCACCAGAAAATTCTTGGCCGTATTGATCGCAATACGATACAGCCAGGTATAAAACGCACTGTCACCTCGAAACTGCCCCAGGGCACGATACGCCTTGATGAACGCCTCCTGGGTCACATCCTGCATTTCCTGAAAGTCATGCACATAACTCCCAACAAGGCCGAGAATCTTGTGCTGATATTTAATCACTAGCAGGTCGAATGCACGTTTGTCCCCCTTTTGAACCCGACTCACCAACTGCTGGTCGGTTTCCTGTGCATCTGCCATAAATTGTCCTCAATTCTTCTGTCCAGGCTTCAGAGCCTAGCGCAAGAACCAACTGCCCTGTTCTAACTCAATAGACAGTATCACTGACCAAAAGTTCCCAACTTTCACAATTTTTTTCGCAAGACTGTCTGAGATGGGATTCAGGGAATCATTTTTCAAGGAAAAACCGCCGTTGGAAAGGCCTGAAATGCACGACTGTTCCGTTTCCCCTTATTCCGTTAGTACCTTTCCCTATAAGACCTGACTGCCTTAATATTCAACTCTAGCAAACATGACACGCGGTATCACAGAACAATGCAGCAGCATCAGTATGACGCCCTGGTGATCGGCAGTGGCGCTGCCGGCCTGGCCGTCGCCTTGAATCTTCCTGAGACAACCCGGGTTGCCATTCTGAGCAAGGGGGACCTTTCCGCCGGTTCGACCTATTGGGCTCAGGGCGGTATCGCTGCCGTACTGGATGAAGGTGACAGCCTGGACAACCACCTCGGTGACACCCTCAATGCAGGTGCTGGACTGTGTAACGAGCAGGCCGCTCGTTTCACCATTAGTCATGGCCGTGAAAGTATTGAGTGGCTTGTTGGACAAGGCGTCCCCTTCAGCGAAGCAACAGACGACCAGAAGAATCTGCACCTGACTCGTGAAGGTGGACACAGCCATCGCCGGATCGTCCATGCCGCCGATGCCACCGGACGTGCTGTTTCCACGACGTTGGTCGACAGGGTTCGTCAGAAAAGCAATATCGATCTTTACCAGGATCAGATTGCCATTGATTTGATCACAACCCAAAAGCTTGGGCTTCCAGGCAACCGCTGTCTGGGCGCCTATGTGCTGAATCAAGCTAATGAATCTGTTGATGTCTTCAAAGCGCGATTTGTCATCCTTGCAACGGGTGGAGCAAGCAAGGTGTATCTCTATACCAGCAATCGTGACGGATCATCCGGTGACGGTATTGCCATGGCCTGGCGCGCTGGCTGCAGGGTTGCCAATATGGAATTCAACCAGTTTCATCCAACCTGCCTTTATCACCCACAAGCCAAGTCATTCCTGATCAGCGAAGCGGTTCGTGGAGAGGGCGGTCGATTACTGCTGCCTGACGGCACCCGTTTCATGACCCACTTTGACGAACGCGGCGAACTGGCCCCCCGGGATATCGTTGCCCGCGCCATCGACCATGAGATGAAACGGCTCGGCAGTGACTGTCTCTATCTGGATATCAGTCACCGTCCACGGGACTTTATCCTTGATCACTTCCCCAATATCCATGAGCGTTGCCTGCAATACGGTATCGATATGACACGGGAACCGATTCCAGTCGTACCCGCCGCCCACTACACCTGCGGTGGAATCATGGTAAATCACGCAGGAAGAACCGATCTGAACGGACTCTATGCCATCGGTGAATGCAGCTTTACAGGGCTGCATGGCGCAAACCGGCTTGCCAGTAACTCCCTGCTGGAATGCATTGTCTTTGCCCAGTCAGCCGCGAGGGATATCTGCCAGCAGCTGGATACGATCGCAGATCGCCATGACATACCCGCCTGGGATGCCAGCCAAGTGACAGACTCCGATGAGGATGTTGTCATCAGCCATAACTGGGATGAACTCCGCCGGTTTATGTGGGATTACGTGGGCATTGTCAGAACCACCAAGCGACTGCAGCGAGCCTCTCACCGGATCAAGTTACTGCAACAGGAAATCCATGATTTTTACAGCAACTACAAAATCAGTAGTGACCTGATTGAACTACGCAATCTGGCACTGGTCGCGGAGCTAATCATCCGCTCCGCGATGCTGCGACATGAAAGCCGCGGGCTCCACTTCACACTGGATTATCCTGAAACACTGCCAGTCGCAACTAATACCGTGCTGACACCAATCGTAAACCCATGAAATAAGCTCAATGACCCAGCAGTAAGCGAACCCGAAGTGTTCTGAATGCTTCGGGATCCACCGCATCCGAGAACAGCACGGCGTTATGGGTTCGATGCCCAGAACGAAACGGAAGAATAGTCAGAAAAGGGGTAATCAGTGGCTGCCCGGCCAGTTCCACGCGAACCCATCCAGCTGCATCCAGTGCAATTGACCACTGCTCACCGGCATACCGAACACCGTTAATAGCACGCGACCTGCCTAACCAGCCCTGCTCACGGAGTGCATCCAGCCAATGAAGCAAAATAAGAAAGGATAATATTGCTGACCAACCATTCGTTCGTGCAAGCCACGGGGACAACCCAGCAACAAGGTGCGCTCCCGATACCAGCCATAACTGATACCGGGATCGCTTCAAGTGAAGCTCAATGAACGGCTGGCAGACTGCGGGCACGGTCAAGGATCATTCTAACCATATAGGCAATATCCTTATCCTGCGATTCTTCCTGCTCCATAAACCAGGCGAACAGGTCAGCATCCTCACATTCCAGCAACCGGACATAACGCTGCCGATCGTCCTCTGACAGGGTCGGATAGATCTCCCTGGCAAACGGCACCAGCAGGATGTCCAGCTCCAGCATCCCTCTTCTGCTATGCCAGAACAGACGATTCATTTCTTCCTGAGTAGTCATTGGCTGCTAACCTGTCAGTAAAAACCGGCCATCATTATAGGAAGTAACAACATCGACGGGAAAGCGATTTCAGTAGTGCTATCAAATGCCAAAATGCTCTATGATGAGCCCTCACCCATCGACGATTCACGATACACCATGAGCGACAACAACTGGAAAAACCGGCTCGAGGCACTGGGCGGACGTTTCTCTGGTAATACCTTCCTGGGACTGGATGCTGACCACGCCGAAGAATCTGCTGAGCGCAGTGGCTTCATGACGGTCCTCAGCCATGAAACCATAACCTCTGTATCCGGCCCTGATGCCGTGCGCTTCCTGCAGGGCCAGGTGACATGCGACGTCAACCAGCTTGCGCCTGAACACAGTAGTCTTGGCGCCTGCTGTACCCCCAAAGGCCGCATGATCGCAAACTTCAGGGTACTGAATCATGACAGCCGGCTACTGCTCACCATGCCAGCCAGTGACAGTAACCGTCAGCATGACGCCCTGAAAACCCATCTCAGCAAATACATTGTTTTTTACAAAGCTGAAATTGGTGACGCTTCAGACGAATGGCTCCGGATTGGGATTTTTGGTGATACCTGCGAAAAAACACTCAGTAAACACTTCTCCCTTCCTGAACCCAACCACGGCGAATGCGGTGACGGTTATTGCCTGCTCCAACTTCCCGGCATAAAACCCCGCTATGAGTTGTGGCTTCAGCCTGACGCTGTCGATACCTGGTGGCCGCGCCTGACTGGATTATTTCAGGTGCAACCAACCAGCGCCTGGCAGCATGAAGATATACGGAACGGCATTGCTTGGGTTATCCCGGAAACACGCGAAGCGTATATCCCCCAACACTTCAACTGGCAGATACTGGAAGGCGTCAGCTTCAAGAAAGGTTGTTATACCGGACAAGAGATTGTGGCCCGCATGCAATATCTCGGCAAGCTGAAAAGTCGACTCTACCGCCTTACCGGCACACTTGAAGAGCTACCAGCCCCAGGCACGAAAATCCTGACATCATCAGGAAAAAGTGCCGGGGAAATCGTCTCTGCTATCTCCCCTGTCAACACTGAACTTTTGGCTGTTCTGCGATCTGATGCGATCAGTGACACGCTTACAACAGAATTGTCTGCAAATGCACCATTCTCTGTTGAGCCACTTCCTTACAACGTAGACGCATAAATACAGGAACCGTCAATACTGTTTCGTGCCTGTACTGCTATCAGGCACGAAACACGTCACGCAATTTCCTGTAGTAATTCATCCAGCACTTTACTGGCATCCTCAAAATCATAATGTTCCATGCATTGCTTAAGGTCATTCAGCTTTTCCGTATAGCAATCCGCCTGAAGCTCAGACGCCAACAGCGGGAAATAATTAACGACCTCAGCATCACCTTCCCTGAGCTTCAAACGTATCTGATCAATGATCTCAGCAATATCAGCTGCAGGATTAACTGGTATTGATGATGGCAATTCATCGTGCATCTTCTCACAATGATCCAGTGTGTCCAGCCCTGCCAGAACCTCTGACAGGTGACTTTCCAGATGGAGAAGAAGATCCTCACAATCAATATCAGAGGCCGGATGTTGACGTAACCGATACTCCAGAGCTTTAGCAGTTCGGAACACACTGACTGCACCAATATTGCCAGCCCCCCCCTTCAACGAGTGACACTCATGTAGCGCAGCGTCATAATCCCTCTCTCCCAAAGCCCTGCGAATAACCTCAGCCGACTGAGCATGCTCCCGGCGGAACGTGGCTAATAACCGGTAAAAAAGCGCACGATTATTCATCACACGCTGTAAGCCCTGCTCAATATCGATCCCCGGCAGCTCAACAGGCTTACTGGCCGACGGTAAACCTGCATCATTCTCTTTATCGTGAACATATCGCAGCACAAGGCTATACAGCTCATCGAAAATCAGTGGTTTGGAAATATGGTCATTCATACCCGCTTCAATGCAACGCTCACGATCACCCGCCATGGCGTGTGCCGTCATGGCTACAATCGGCAAAGTTACCAGTTCCGGTATTTGTCGGATGGTTCGGGTTGCTTCGTAGCCATCCATTTCCGGCATCTGAATATCCATGAAGACCAGATCCACCCTATTCTGGCGTACCATATCCACCGCTTCCCTGCCATTGACCGCGAGGATGACATCAATCCCCATAATCTCAAGCAGCTCAGTGGCAACCTGTTGATTGATCTCATTGTCTTCCACCAACAGAACGGTGAAATGCTTGCCAATCGCCTCATCCGCCAGAATGGCGGCTTCATTCAGGCCGGTATTATCGGTGAGCCTCAGTTGATGCAGTGACTCCGGTAAATCTGCCAATTCAGCATTCTCATCCGCCATACCCAGCTCAACGGTGAAGGTAAACGTGCTCCCCTCTCCTGGCGTGGATTCCACACGAATACTGCCATGCATCATCTCAACCAGACGTTTACAGATCGCGAGCCCCAAGCCTGTACCACCAAATTTTCGTGTCGTAGTGCCATCCACCTGTGAGAAAGAGGCAAACAGGCGTGAAAGCTTCTCGCTCTGTATACCAATCCCCGTATCCTCAACGGTAAGCTGGAGTTTCACTTTGTCTGACTCCTTGCTCACCAGGTTCGCACTGACGGTCACCCGCCCTTTCTCATCAGTAAATTTGACGGCGTTGTGTGTGAGGTTTAACAACACCTGACCAAGCCGAACGGGATCACCAATGTATTTAGTGGGAAGATCTTCTGCAATATTGCACTGAAAATCGATTTCCTTGGCCCTGATCTTCATGCTGAGCATGTTGGTCATATGCGCAAAGACTGCCGACAGGTCAAAGACTACCTCTTCCATATCCAGCTTGCCGGCCTCGATTTTGGAGAAGTCCAGAATGTCATTAATGATTCCCAGCAGCGAGTCGGCTGCCGCATGGATTTTCTGGAAATAGTCCCGCTGACGGGGCGACAGCTGGGTTTTCATGGCCAGCTGACTAAGTCCGATGATCGCATTCATCGGCGTACGAATCTCATGACTCATGTTGGCCAGAAAATGACTTTTGGCCTGGTTCGCCTGATCTGCCTCTTCCTTGGCTTTCTGGAGGGCGGCTTCAGCCTGTTTGCGATCCGAGATATTCCGCCCGGAAGCAAAGAGAAAACCTTCACCTTCATATTCCATGTAATTCGCGGTAATTTCGACCGGAAACACTTCATTATCTCGTGTAACCCGAAGCACCTCGTAGGTCGACAATTTACCGGTTGTGACTTTCTCCCACTGTTGCTTCCATGCTTCTTCTGTCAGGCCCAGCGTAATATCCATCGCATTCATATTCAGGAGTTCTTCCTGACTGTATCCGAGCGCCTTACAGATCGACTTATTGACGTACTTGTGACTACCGTCTTTTCTGACCCATTGCACCTGGTCGGCGGAATTATCCAGGGAGAAACGGGCCATGGATAATTCCCTCTCCCGCATACGCTGCTCTGTGATATCAACCAGTGTACCCACCGCCCGTAACGGACGACCTTCCAGGCTATGGGATATCACTTTGCTTTTAATGCGCACTGTCGCATAACTGCCATCCTTGCGACGCATGCGATAGACATACTGAAACGGCTCGCGGCAATGGCTGAACATCTCGTTCATGTATTTGACCGTTGCCGCCTTATCATCCGGATGTATCAGACGCTTCCATGCCGAAGGCGTACCGGGCACTTCGCCTGGACTGTATCCGAGGATCAGCATATACCTTGGACTGAAATAAATTTTTCCTTCATGAAGATCCCAGTCCCAGAGACCATCCGATGCCGCTTCCATCGCGAGCTGATAACGCTCTTCACTGGTTCTCAACGCATCTTCAGCATTTTTTCGAGACTGGGCTATTGCAATCAACTCACCGGCACGACGCAAAAGGATAATTTCATCAGCACCCCAATGCTTGTCATAATCCCCTGTCACCTGGGCAATACTGCCCACCGCTCTTCCAGCCAGCATCATCGGCACATGAATGACGGACTGTACTTCCAGTCCTGTCATGGTCTCCAATAACGCGGGGGCCGTTTCGCCATTCAGCTCATTCCTGCTGACCTGGCAAACCTGCCCTGCCAAAGGCCCTTCACGCAGCGGCTGATAATCACTGCAGGTCAAATCTCTCAACCGCTCCTGTCCCATCCAACTACCCACACGGCACCATTGAAAGGGAACAGAGACGGCACGACTGTCATTATCGTAACGCACCACATAGGTTCGATCGGCGGTCATAAATTCCGTCAGAACCTGCAAGGTAAAACGAATCGCCTCTTCCAGTGGCTTATCCATGAACTGCCGGGTCACGTTACTGAGCACCCGATCCGCCTCCGCCCGAATCCTTAGCACCGATTCAACCCGTTGACGCTCGGAGACCTCCCTTGCTAGCTTACGGTTCCAGTAAACAATCAAAACCAGGGTAAAAATAATCAGAAGCAGGCCAATGGCGAATTCCTTGTTCGGTCGCCAGGTATCCACCCCAAGCCTGACCCACTGTTCCTCAATGGTCTGTCGCTCCGCTTCCGAGACGGAGTTCAATGCCTTGTTGATCAAGGTATTCAGCGTGGGATCATCTTTATGGCTTGCCATCCGGTATCGAAAACTGAAACCCGCCTCCGATGCCACCCGAAGGTTGGTGATTTTCAACCGGTCTATCATGTAACTGGCGGTCGCCAGGTTCACAATAAATGCATCAATATGTCCCAGCGAAACCATCTTGAATGCCGCAGAAACACTGGGCACTTCAACCAGACGCATCTTGACCTGATGATTCCGTAAATAGGATCGCACACCCGTACCCGGTATGAAGGCCACCGTCTTGCCATGCAGGTCATTTATCCCCTGGATGCTGTGATCCGCATCACGGGTGATAATGACGGAGGGTATTTCGAGATAAGACTTACTGAAATCCAGGTACTTACCCTGATCTTCCGTAAACAGCGCCGAAGAACTCATGTCTGCCTGTTTCTGATAAATCAGACCCAGACTTTCCTGCCAACTGGTTACCCCGCTGATCTGGAATGTCACTCCCAGCCGATCTTCAATCAATTTCAGATAATCGATCGCAACACCTTCCAACTGGCCATTGTCACCCACAAAAGACAATGGTGGCATTGTCTGATTCACCACAACACGAATAACCGGGTGCTCCTCAAGCCACTCTTTTTCCTGCGTAGTTAAATCCAGCTGGCGGAAACTCATACCAAAAAACCGGTCAGAGGCTTCAACAATCCAACGTTCTTCAATGGCCGCCAGTTCTGCTGGAGTGATCGCATTAAAACCCTGGTTGATGAGCGGTAATAAGTCGGCGTTATCTAAGCGTACGCCCGCTGCCATGGTTTCACGCACCAGGCTATTATCATTGGCGGTGATTTCACCGATCACGCCTAACTGGTTCAATATGATACGAATCGCAACCGGCTCACCGACGAAGGTACGGATTTCCCCCTCCAGCAATGCATGAATCATCTGTTCGTTGTTACTGAATGTGATGATCTTGGCTTCCGGCAACCACTGCTCCATAAAGGACTGCTGTGACGAGTCGCCCAGAACACCAATGCGCACACCGGCCAGATCACTGTAGCTACTCACGGGCATATCGACACTACGGTAAAACAGCGTCGAAGACATTCCATACAATGGCTCAGAAAAGGCAATCCATTTCTGCCTGTCTCGGGTGGGGGTCAGGGCAAAATGAATATCCGCCTTACCATTTTCCAGTGCCTCAATACTGTCACTCCAGTTGCCTGTTCTGAAGCGAATAGGTCGGCCGGTCTTTTCAGACCAGAGCTTCCACATGTCGATGAACAGACCGGCCGGCTTGCCCAACGCATTCACAAAGGCCAGTGGAGGAAAGCCATTATCGACCGCGACCGTCAATACCGATGCATCATGACTACTGGTATCTGAGCGCTTGAGCCAATCGTCCTGTATCTGTGATTTTTCATACACTGGGATGCTGTCCATTCCCTGGGCAATCATTCGAGGAAGATAAAAGTGAGATTTTGAGACACCGGCTTTGAACGTTGTTGAATACAGGGGCTTCTCGACCATGCGAAAATCATCCAGAATGCCCCGGTTTGCCAGAAAATACTCAATCGCAGGCATGAGTCCTGCAATGACACGAACATCGCCCTGAGAAGCCGCATTAATCAGTGCCATATAATCCGGGTAACGTACCAGAAAACGGTAATCCGCCGATTTCAGAACAGCCTCACACCGACTTCCGGCAATGACACCCACAGCTTCACTCTTCAGTGATTTAATCCGCTTTTTATTGGTATCAATATTGGAGACATAGAGACCCGCATTGGCGGTCAGGATAGTAGTATCCGTATCAATGCTGTCCGGCCACTCCTCAAAATCGGGAATAGCAGCAATAATATCGACCCTGCCTCGCTGCTCCTGCTCCAGGGCTTCCTCTTTTGTCATTTCAACAAATCGTAGAGGAATACCGACCCGCTTTGACCATCGCTTCCAAAGCTCAATGACAAGCCCTTCGGCCTCGCCCTGATCATTGGTATACATCAGTGGCACATGGGATTGATAGGCTACGGTCAGTGGCTGGTACTGGTAACTCCGCGACACCAGCAGATCATCTGCTGCCGAGGCAGGCAGGACCAGTGAGAGTAACATCAGCAGGCAGCACATCCACACTGCCTGTACTCCGGGTATTCGCATGAAATTCTAATCTTGTTCGGGAGCAGAGATAATTGTCGTGCCGAAGAGCAAGTTTATCTGAAAGCTGGCAGCTTACATAGCCACGCCGCTTTTACGCACACTACGCCCCGTCCTTGCCATGATATCGGTCAAAGGTCAGCCAGAGGATGCCTGCTTTCTGGCCAATCTATCGAAAAATACTCATCCACCTGTGCCATGGGCACATCTTCAATGGAAGGATAACGCCAGCCAGGGTCATTCGTACGTTGAATCAGTAAGGCCCTGACACCTTCAGCGAAGTCCCTATGGCGTGTACACTGGATCGCCATCGTCAATTCCATACGGAAGATATCCGCCAAAGAAAGCCCCTTCCCCCTGCGCAACTGCTCAAACACCAGCCATGCAGAGACCGGGCTCCCCGTTGCCAGCGTCTGTGCAGGTCGACTAAACCAGGCTGGTAACTCAGGCTTCGTCAGGTTGGCCAAAGCATCTGCAGGGGATGCGACATCCAATAAGGAATCAATGAGAGGTTGATAGGTTTGCAGCGAAGAGTCGTCATCCGGTTCACTTGCTAATGAAGACAGGATGTCACTGACCTGTTGATGGTTCTCCGGCAACTCTCTATGCCAGGGTGCTGCAATCAATGCTTGCAACAGGCCATCCCATTGCATGGCGTCAAGGTAATAATCCGCCAACCGAGCATAGAGTGCATCAGCGGCCTTCATTCTGACTCCGGTCAGGCCAACAAATAACCCCAGCCTTCCCGGCATCTTATTGAGAAACCAGGAGCCTCCGACATCGGGAAACAGACCGATGGTGACTTCCGGCATGGCCATCATGGTGGATTCCGTGACTACCCGATGCGATGCGCCAGCCATCAGACCCATGCCTCCGCCCATAATGATGCCGCTGCCCCAACATATCAGTGGTTTGCCATAGGTATGGATCTGATAATCCAGCCGATATTCCCGTGAAAAAAAAGCACTGGCATAGGCATTATCACCATAATCACAGTCAATGATAGACTGATACAGATTTTTGACGTCTCCGCCGGCACAAAAGGCTTTGTCACCACTCCCTGACAGAATAACGCACACAACGTCATCGTTTGACTGCCAGGATGTTAACGTCGCAGATAACTGGTCAATCATGTCCAGCGACAGTGCATTCAGTGTGTCCCGGGCATTCAGACAAACATGACCAATCATCTTACCGGAATCGCTTTCTATCTCTTCGACCAGAATCAAGCTCTGCCCCATTAAAACACCCTCCCCTGATGCCATGCGGGAACACACACCCAACTGTCACTGCACACTGCAACAGCAGATGCCCGGTATATCATGAATCAGCATAATAATAAGTCAAAATATTTCGATTTCTTACCAACGAAGCGACAAACCAAACGGCGAGCCCCGCTTACTGCACACACCAAAGCTCGCACGCCCTGCACTCATCTATGCTTAAAGAACATATATATTGTTACTGGAAAATCCGTTACGCCTGCCCATAGGGTAGGGAGAACAGAGCCATATGCCCGTATCAACGACTGTTAGCCCTAAAAAACGCAAAAGCCGGTCAGAGCTGCTGAGCGAAAAGCTGGATCAGGTCGTCGCTGACGCAGAAGAGCAAATGACCCGCTTCGCTGGCATCAAGAACGACCTAGGCTATAACCCTGATCTGATCAAGGAAGCCAACGAGAAAGGCTTGGTTTCTGGCGAAGACCTCAAGGAAGCCATGCAAGAGATGAATGACTGGAAAACCCAGGTCAAAAACGATGTCAAGGAAGCGGTCATGCTGGAGAAGCGTCGCCAGAAGGCTGAACGGAAAGAACAACGCAAAATGCGCGGCGAGCCTGATCCTTCCGAGAGCAAAAGCGGAGGTCGAAAGCGGCGAGGCAAATTCATTTGACGGTCGCCCTTGCGACAAGTCGTGCTTTGCCTGCGACTGACACACGGCAAGGCTGACCACAGGTATCGATAGACACAAAGGGAGTTGGGCGTCATGTCTGGCCAGAACATTGGATCAACAGGTGGTATACAAGGTGTCGATCTAAAAGGCATTGGTGAAGCCTCAGGGGAAAAGCTCAGCCTGGCTGATCTGATGATGCAAACCATGCTGGATCGCTCAGAGATGCTCGATCAACAGATTCGCAGCCAGGCTGCACTGGTAAAAAGCCAAAACGACCAGATCAAGCAGCTAAACCAGATCTACTCTAAACTGGCCAATCATAAAACCCAGACAGAAACCGTCAGCAAACCCACCTGGACAGTCGATCACGATAAGAATCCCAAAGAAATAGCACTCGATAATGGCAACAAGATCGTCATCCATGGAAATAACGAAGCCTGGTCAATCGTCGATGCCAATGGCAACAGCACAAAGATCTGGGGAGATCCACACGTCTCTGAAGGCGACCGGAACGGCTACTGGGACTTCCAGTCTGACGGCACCTTTATGCTGGATGACGGAACAAAAATACAGGTCAAAACCACCGCCAAAGACAGAAAAGACGGCAATGTTTATACCGACTCGCTAACAATCACCAAAGGCAACCAATCGATCGAAGTCACCGGCATTGCAGATAACAAACCCCAAATCGGTGAACCCTCACTCAATGGCGCCATGCTTGATCAAGCTACCAATGACGGTCATGTCTTCAAGATGGGTGATCAGGCGGATGACTGGGTCTATGAGGGCAGCGAACTGAAACTCGGCAGCAAAATCACAGAGGAGCGTCAGCACGAAGAGGCTTCGGCGATCGACGAGAGTAGTAATGTCTATAACCAGGTGCTGAGCCCTGAAGACGTCAAGCTTCTGGAAAGCGTCGGTGTGACCGTTTATGACGCCAGCGGAACCGGTTTGCTGACCCCGGAAGAAATTTCCAACTTGCAAACTCAGATCAAAGATATGCGGGATTCCGTGTCCAGTATTTCGAATATCGAGCTGACAAAACTGGATTCTTACAACAAGAAATACACCCAGTCACTGGATTTGGCCTCCACGTTCATGAAGAGCCAGTACGATCAGGCCAAGAATATTATCAGGAACATTAACTAATCATGGCGACTGAAGACGAAAACCTCCATAACGCAATTTACGAGAACAACAAGCTCGTTAACAACGTTGAAGACCAACTCAAACAACTGGATGCCCTGCGCCAGGAGCTAGGCCTGGAGCAAGGCGCAGGCAAGGCTTTTATGGAGCAGATTCCGGAATCCGCTGAAAAGCGTAATGAAGCGGAAAAAGAGCTTCAACAACTGGGTTCAACGACGCCTTCCACCAGCAAGAAGAACCGTAAAAAACAGAAAAAGCGCAGCAAAATGGCGCGGGCCATGAAGAATAAGCTTCAGATCTGACCACCCATCTCTTCAAACATCGGCTGACTGCCGCTTAATCCACTCACATCCGGCAACTGCCAATCGATCGGCTCTATGCCATGGGCAATCAGGTATTCATTCGTTTTGGAAAAAGGGCGGCTGCCAAAAAAACCCCGGTATGCAGACAGTGGCGAAGGATGGGCTGACTTGATCACCCTATGTCGCTGCTGATCAATGAATGCCCCCTTTTTCTGAGCATACGAACCCCACAGGATAAAGACCAGATTCTCCCTCTTCTCATTCAACTCAGCCACAATTCGGTCGGTAAACTGCTCCCAACCCCGCCCCTGATGTGACGCCGCCTGTTTATGTTCAACCGTCAGTACACTGTTAAGTAACAATATGCCCTGCTTTGCCCAATGCTCGAGAAAACCGTGGTTAGCTGGCGGTATACCCAGGTCACTTTGCAGTTCCTTATACATGTTCACCAAGGAAGGAGGAGCCTGCACCTCCGGTCTGACCGAAAAACACAACCCGTGTGCCTGCCCCGGGCCATGATAAGGATCCTGACCAAGAATCACGACTTTAACTTGATCAAAAGGAGTGAGATCCAGCGCACGGAAGTATTCACTGCCTTTCGGATAGATACACTTACCGGCTTGCTTTTGTCCCAAAAGAAAGGTTTTGAGATTACACATGTAATCCTTGGAAAACTCCCCGCTGAGACGCTCCTTCCAGCTTTCTTCAAGAACAACGCCAGGCATGATTAACGCTCCTCAGTAAATTCACAACGAACAGGGCGCTGCTTTTTGTCAACCAACAACCCTGCTGCACCTGCCCTTTCTGTAGATTCCAACACCAGATAATGGTCTACACAACGCGCTCGTTTTTTGGCAGGGATATGGGAAACATACTGATCCTGACCAGGCACATTCGCTATCAAGCTGAATTCCGCCATATAAATTGCATCAGCTTCATTGGAGTGGCGAAGATAACCGTAATAATGCAGCACAAAGACAGTTGCTATCAGCGTAACGATGGCAACGGCAAGCAACTGGGTCTGGTGATTTAGCTTCATGATTTCCCGCTCTATCAGTCTTTGCGGGCATTCTATTACAGGGGCAGGGGGTGAAGGAAACCGCATTCGCAAAGACACGCGAGAATGAATGCCTCTGCGAATACGGTAACAGCATGCGCTTCAATCAGCGCAATACGACATGATTCAACATGAGCTCAATCTGCCGATGCAGGTAGCCACGAATAACGGTTTCATCCAGATGATCCGGATTCTGCAGCAAGCCTTCATACTCCACGGTCATAATCGCCGTGAACATCAAACGGGCATCCATCTCTGCATTATCTGAACCTGCCTGCTTGAAAAATGCCACAAGATCATTCAACAGATATTGTTGATGCTTGAAGGCAATCGGTCGCAGGTTTTCATTACGCAAACATTCCAGTTTAAATGCCTGCTCTGCCATCAGATAATCCCGATGCTGACGCAGCTGATTCAACACATAAGCAACCGCCAGATCCGTCATGGCATTAATCAGGTGTTGACCGGATTCGGCAGAATCCGAAATGTGCGCCATGGTATTTTGGAGCGTACGGTGTGAATCTTCCCAGTAGGAGCGGAACTTCTCAGCGCCCATTTCGACAAATAGCGTAAATGTGTCGGTAATGAGATCCGAAATATCCTTGAAGTAATAAGTAGTAGCAGACAAAGGAACATCCGCCTCCTTAGCAACCGCACGGTGTCGCACACCTCGAACACCATCCCGCACGACGATTCGAAGCGCCGCCTCAAGAATAGCCCGTCGCCGCTGTTCACTGCCGGCTCTACTGGTTTTCCGGCCCTTGTAGGTCAGGCCTTCCACCAATTGTGGTGTTTCTTTGATCGCTTCCATAAGGAATGCCTTGATTTTTCCAGGTTTGCCACGGCCAGTCCCTGACCCGCCAGTCCTTCGGGTTGACCGGTGACAAGCACCGGCCAGTCGGTCTTATGCTTCTGGGCGCATATGGGGGAACAGTATCACATCCCGGATAGAGGGGGAGTCGGTAAACAGCATAGCCAGACGGTCAATACCGATACCTTCACCTGCCGTCGGCGGCAGGCCATATTCCAGCGCCCGAATATAGTCTGCATCATAATGCATGGCTTCGTCATCACCGGCGTCTTTTTCCTGCACCTGCTGCATGAAGCGTTCATGCTGGTCTTCAGGATCGTTCAACTCGGAGAAGCCGTTAGCCAACTCACGACCGCCGACAAAGAACTCGAAACGGTCAGTAATATGCGGGTTATCGTCGTTACGACGCGCCAGCGGTGACACTTCAGCCGGGTATTCTGTGATGAAGGTCGGCTGGATAAGCTGATGTTCAGCAGTTTCTTCGAAGATCTCAGTCTGAATCTTGCCCAGACCCCAGATCTCTTTCACCTGAATACCCAGGCTTTCAGCAACGGCTTTGGCTGATTCGCGTTCTGACAGCTGCTCACGGGTGAACTCCGGACGGTAATGCATGATGGATTCCACCATGGACATGCGAACAAACGGCTTGCCCAGATCGTATTCGACCGTTTCCGCCACTTCACCGTTCTTGTCGTAGATCGTGTTGGTGATGGTAGTGGTACCCAGAATATCCTGCGCCAGAGTACGCAGCATGTCTTCGGTCAGATCCATCAGGTCACGGTAATCCGCATAGGCCTGGTAGAATTCCAGCATGGTGAATTCCGGGTTATGCCGGGTGGACAGACCTTCGTTACGGAAGTTACGGTTGATCTCAAACACCCGCTCGAAGCCACCCACAACCAGACGCTTCAGGTACAGCTCCGGAGCAATACGGAGGTACATATCGATATCCAGGCTGTTATGGTGGGTGATGAACGGACGGGCAGTCGCACCACCGGGAATCACCTGCAGCATGGGCGTTTCCACTTCCATGTAATCACGATCCGCCAGGTAACGGCGAATACCGTCTACCAGCTTGGAACGGATACGGAACACTTCACGGGAACGCTCGCTGGTGATCAGGTCAACATAGCGCTGGCGATAGCGCAACTCCATGTCAGCCAGACCCTTGTGCTTTTCAGGCAGCGGACGCAGCGATTTGGACAGCAGTTCGAACTGCTCAATATTGACGTAAAGATCACCTTTACCTGAACGCTGCAGGGTGCCGGAAATACCGATGGAGTCACCCAGATCGAGGGTTTTGATCTCGGCCAGCGTATCAGCGTCCAGTGACTTGCGATCCACATATAGCTGGATGCGGCCAGACATATCCTGCAGCACCATGAAAGCACCGCGGTTCAGCATGACACGACCAGCGACGCTTACCTGGATACCGGCCTCAGCCAGACCGTCTTTACTGGCATCCTTGTACGCTTCCTGCAATTTGCCCGCATAGTGCTCGCGGCGGAAGGTATTGGGAAACGCGTTACGCTTTTCCCGGATAGCAGCCAGTTTCTCGCGGCGCATGGCAATCAGGCGGTTTTCGTCCTGTTGTTCTGTCACGCTGTTCTCGGAAGCGGTTTCGTTCGACATGTTTGGTAGCTGTCCTGAAAACTCAGGGAGCGGGCCTCGCCCGCTCCGGATTGGAATCAATGATAGAAGATGGCACAGATTTTTTCCCGATCATATACGGGGGGACGCTTAAAGTCCCTGTTTCAAACTGGCCTCGATAAACTTGTCCAGATCACCATCCAGTACCGCATTACAGTTACTGGTTTCCACGCCCGTACGCAAATCTTTGATGCGTGAAGAATCCAATACATAGGAACGGATCTGGCTGCCCCAGCCGATATCAGACTTACTGTCTTCCAGAGCCTGCTGATCCGCCGTACGCTTCTGCATCTCCAGTTCGTACAGCTTGGCCTTCAACTGCTGCATGGCCTTATCGCGGTTCTGGTGCTGTGAACGCTGGTTCTGACACTGTACGACAATACCCGACGGCATATGGGTAATACGGATTGCCGAATCCGTGGTGTTAACGTGCTGACCACCCGCACCACTGGAACGGTAGGTATCCACCCGCAGGTCTGCCGGGTTGATTTCAATCTCGATATTGTCATCAATTTCCGGAGACACAAACACCGATGAAAACGACGTATGTCGGCGATTACCGGAATCAAACGGCGATTTACGCACAAGACGATGAACACCGGTTTCGGTTCTCAGCCAGCCAAAGGCATACTCACCGGTAAACTGTACGGTCGCGGACTTGATGCCCGCCACTTCACCGGCAGAGACTTCAATAATTTCTGTTTTGAAACCACGTTTCTCACCCCAGCGCAGGTACATACGCAACAGGATGTTGGCCCAGTCCTGGGCTTCAGTACCACCGGAACCCGCCTGGATATCCAGGTACGCGTTATTCGGATCCATCTCACCGGAAAACATGCGGCGGAATTCCAGCTGTTCCAGATGATGCCCCAGGCTTTCCAGCTCAACGACGATCTCTTCAACACCATCGCTGTCGCCCTCTTCAACCGCCATATCCAGCAGTTCCTGAGCATCAATCAGACCCTGGGTCAGATCTTCAATAGTGCGTACGACCCCTTCCAACTGAGAGCGCTCACGCCCCAGCGCCTGAGCATTTTCCGGATTATTCCAGACCGCCGGGTCTTCCAGCTCTCTTTCAACTTCTACCAACCGGTCTTTCTTGTTGGCGTAGTCAAAGATACCCCCTGAGCACAGTGGTGCGCTCGGTCATATCTTTGATGGTATTCACGATGGGATTGACTTCCATTGCTGTAATTCCGCGCTGAATCTGGTTACTGAGACAAAGCCGGTAACTTTACCAGATTGCATGTCAGGACAAAATACACTCACCTCGACCGTTTCTTGCAGTTATAACAACTTGAATATTAAATAAGAATGATTATCATTTGACAAAATGCATTTGGGTGAGACTGCCGTCATGAAAGCAACTCCCAATCTGGCTGAGCAACAGCAGGTACTGAATCAGACCCGCCAGAACTTCATAAGCCCGGAGGCTGACCCCGACAGTCCCGGCCTGATTGATCGTTACCTTGACCAGGCCATCACCCTGGCGGATACCTTGCAGCAGTCGGGAAAACGCTTTCAACAGGAGGCCCTGCTGTTCAGCGTCTTTAATGATCTGGTGAATGCGATTGCCGATCCCCTGCGTCCCAAGGTCTTTCGCGCCAACTGCCTGGACCGGCTCTATCGCCCCCTGGTCTGCCTGAACCACTTTTATGGCAGCCAGCCCAGAGGTAAGGCATCCCTCAGGAAACTACACTGGGAAATGCAGCTGATAAGCCACTACTTCTCGCCCTAACCCTGTGACTACTGCAAAGGAACCGAGGTCATGCCAAGCACATCCAAAGGAGCCACCCGCACAGAAACTGACAGCATGGGTGATGTCACCGTTGCTGCCGATGCACTCTATGGTGCCCAGACACAACGAGCTATCGACAACTTCCCTGTCAGTGGTCTGCGCATGCCGGATGGCTTTATTCGTGCACTGATTACTATCAAGCAGACAGCTGCTGACACCAACCGCGCATTGAAGCTGCTTGATGACGAACGGGCAGACGCCATCATTAACGCGTGCGCCAAATTGCTGGAAGCACCCACGATGCCAGCATGGAGCCAGCATTTCCCCGTCGATGTATTCCAGACCGGTTCAGGCACCAGCAGCAACATGAACGCCAATGAAGTGATTGCCCACCTGGCATCCGACATACTCGGGGAACCTGTCAGCCCCAACGACCATGTCAACATGAGCCAAAGTAGCAACGATGTCATACCAACAGCCATTCATCTCAGTGCCGCCCTGGGGCTGGAAGCATCATTACTGCCAGCGCTGAAACATCTGGAAGCCATTATTCGAGGCAAAGCTGACAGCGTTGATCAAATCATAAAAACCGGCCGCACCCATTTAATGGATGCCATGCCCATCAGAATGAGCCAGGAACTGAATGGCTGGGCCGATCAAATCCTTCATGCACGTGAAATGATCGAAACAGCGAGACCCGCCCTGCACCGACTGGCGCAGGGCGGTACAGCGGTTGGCAGTGGCATCAATGCGCATCCGGACTTTGCAAAACACTTTGCCCAGACACTGACCAGCAAAACCGGTATGACCTTCTCTCCATCCCGACAATGCTTTGCCAGCCTCTCTGGACAGGATGCGGCTGTCACACTGTCAGGCCACATGAAAACGCTGGCGACCGCACTGATGAAAATCAGTAATGATTTGCGATGGATGAATTCTGGCCCACTGGCCGGACTTAGCGAAATTGCACTGGAAGCATTACAACCCGGTTCATCGATCATGCCCGGAAAAGTGAACCCGGTAATTCCTGAAGCCGTCGCCATGGTCGCTGCACAGGTGATAGGCAATGACACCACCATCACCCTTGCCGGTCAGTCCGGAAACTTCCAGTTGAATGTCATGCTGCCAGTTATTGCATACAACCTGCTGCAAAGCATCGACCTGTTGACCAACAGCTCCACGCTGCTGGCAGACCGGGCAATCACTACGTTTAGTGTTAACCAGGACAATCTCAATCAGGCATTGGCGCTAAATCCTATACTGGTCACAGCACTCAATTCAAAAATTGGCTATCTGAAAGCAGCGGAAATCGCCAAAAAAGCCTATAAGGAAAGCCGCCCAATTATCGATGTTGCAGAACAGGAAACCGATTTCACCCGCGAGGAACTGCAACATCTTCTGAATCCTGCCAATCTGACCGAGGGCGGCATACCGGATTAATACAACATACCTGTTTTCCCCCTGCCCACAAGGCGCTGACAGTTGTTTTTTGTGATAGCTTTTGCTCTAAAGGTGTACAACACGTGTCTAAAATAGGACTTTTCTTTGGTAGTGATACCGGCAATACGGAAGTGATCGCCCGCAAACTGGCAGAACGACTGACCAGTGCAGAAATCGATTTATACAACATTGCCGAAGCCGGTCCGGATGATATGGATCGCTATGACAAACTGATTCTGGGGATCCCCACCTGGGATTTTGGCGGCATACAGGAGAACTGGGAAAACTTCTGGCCCAGCCTGGAAGCTTTAGACTTCTCCCACAAGACCGTGGCGCTCTTTGGCCTGGGTGATCAGTTCGGTTTCGGTGACTATTTCCTTGATGCCATGGGACTGCTTTATGACGTCATCGTGGCACAGGGAGCGACTGTCATTGGTTTCTGGCCAACAGAAGGGTACGACTTTGAGGAGTCCAAGGCACTGACACCGGACGGCAGCCATTTTGTTGGACTCGCCATTGATGAAGACCAGCAATTCAACCTGACCGAGCAGCGCTTGGATGCGTGGTCGCAGCAATTAATCCAAGCATTTGAGTTTCAACAGACTCCGCAGAGACACCCCTCTAGCCTGCCTCATACATAACCCACACCGCCCCTATAACTTAAGATTGTCAGTATATCTGCTCAAATACATTGGCAGCTTTAACCCCCAACAGCATAGCTGGAAAATTTGATTCATTTGTGATTAGCATAGTGATTACTGCTTGATCGCGAGAGAGATCCAATGACAAGCATCAGGCTGATCATAAAACCCATCCCCTGAGTCTTTAAATCATGTCAAAATCCAACACGTCACATCCTGAAGGGTCATTAAAACCCAATGTAGCGTCTGAACCTGGTATTGACTGGAGCCTCGTCGAGGAAGTTCGTCTAGCTATTGCTAATGGAGAGTTATCGATAGACCCCGATCGTCTGGCTCAAAAAATCATAGAACTGGAAACAGCTATCGAGAAGTCCAGTCCAAAACTATGACTTTGCCATCTTGCATTCAATACCCCTATTACCCGGCGGGTTCCAAGTGGTCAACCAATAACTGTAATATGCGGTTACCACGAAACTCATTAACATCCAATTTATAGATCGCCCGCACCTTCCTGACAGAGAGGTCCGGCCAAATACCAGTATCCACATTGAAGGCAATACTATCGATCCAGTGATCGGCACCAGGGCACATCAACACCATCTTCAAGTGTTTTTCACCAACCAGACGCTGTTCAACTACTTCAAAGCAACCGTCGAAAACCGGCTCGGGAAAATTCTGCCCCCAAGGCCCGGCCTCTCTTAGCAATTCTGCCGTTGCCATTGTGAACTCATTCATTGCCAGCTCCCCATCAGTCAACACCAGAGCCTTTAACTGATCTTCGGTAATGATGCGATGCGCTTCCTCATCAAAGGCTGCCGCAAACCGGTCATAGTCTTTCTCTCGTATACTCAGCCCGGCAGCCATGGCATGACCACCAAACTTCAGGAGCAAACCGGGATTACGGGTGGCAATAGCATCCAGCGCATCACGGATGTGAAAGCCGGGAATGGAACGGGCTGATCCTTTGATCTCCCCATCCTGACTGGCAGCAAATGCAATCACCGGGCGATGCAATTTTTCTTTCACCCGGGACGCCAGGATACCAATCACACCCTGGTGCCAATCCTCCTGAAACAGGCACAGCCCCCACGGCAGCGACTGTTCTTCATCCAGTTCCAGCCTGGCCAACGCACGCAAGGCATCATCACGCATACCCGACTCAATGGATTTGCGCTCTTCATTCAAACTGTCGAGCTCTGCAGCCATCTGCCGTGCCTGCAGGATGTCGTCAGTTAACAGCAGCTCAATTCCCAGGGACATATCATCCAGCCGACCGGCGGCATTCAGACGCGGTCCCAGCGCAAAGCCCAAATCCTTTGCTGACAACGTATCCCGGCGACGTCTGGCAACATCCACCAATGCGAGAATGCCCGCACAGGCACGTCCCGCACGAATGCGCGCCAGCCCTTGATGAACCAGAATCCGGTTATTGGTATCCAGACTGACAACATCCGCCACCGTACCCAACGCCACCAGATCCAGAAAATCCGCCATATTCGGTTTTGCTACGCCGCTTTGTGCAAACCATTCTCGCTGCTCCAGCGTTGTACGAAGGGCGCAGAGTACGTAAAAGATAATGCCGACACCTGCTGTATTTTTCCCGGGGAAAGGGCACTCCGGCTGGTTAGGGTTTACAATTGCATCGGCGGAAGGGAGCTCTTTGCCTGCCAGGTGGTGATCGGTCACCACGACCTGTATTCCCAGTGCTCTGGCGGCTTCTACGCCGGCCATGCTGGAAATACCATTATCGACTGTCACCAGCACATCGGGCTGCTTCGCCCTGGCCACTTCGACAATTTCTGGTGTCAGCCCATAGCCGTATTCGAATCGGTTCGGCACCAGATAATCCACCCAGACTGCCCCCATGGCACGTAGCGCCCTGACGGCGAGGGCACTGCTGGTCGCACCATCGCAGTCAAAATCCCCTACGATCAAAATACGACGACGATTGATTACAGCATCAGCCAGGATCGTCGCCGCTTCGCGGATCCCCTTCAGGTCTTCATAGCTGTACAACCCCTTGAGGGTTCGGGCAAGATCCTGGTCGTTCAGCACGCCCCGCGCAGCGTAAATACGCTGTAACAACAGCGGCATGTCTGCAGGAAAGGATGCATGGGACAGATCGGGCGTGCGTTGCACAATAGAAAGTGTCATAGAGGCTGTACAGGATTGTGAATGAGAAAGCCAACGGCGCTTACTGGTTATCCATTCTACCAGTAGTCGCCAGGACTCTACACATTCATGACACCGACTCACTGAAACCGTACTCTTTAGAACATTATCAGCTTATAAACCCATCGTTGTTTATTACCCCAGCCTCCATAGTATGCCTGTCTCTTGTCAAATAAAGCACCAGACAACCAATACAGGCGACAGCGATCAAAAGTACAACCGGTGACCAGAGGACGTCCGTTTTCTGTATCAGCCAGGTTGCCACCAGCGGCGCGCAACCACCAAAGATTGCAAAACCGGTGTTATAGGTAAAACCTATTCCCGTGTATCTGACAGCGGCCGGAAAAAGCTGGAGCAACATGCCCGGCCCGGCAATACTGACGACACCTGTCAGGATGGCGCCCAGAATAAATGCGGGAGCCAACCACTGTTCCGACTGTGCCGGTAAATAAAAAACCGGAAACATCAGCAGAAATTCGATGATAACCGCATAAATAAACACTTTACGGATACCTATTCGATCCGCGATGAACCCGACACCAACGGAAAATAATCCAGCCAGGAACAACACAACGCCCCCCACCAAAGACAACCACTGCCGGGACTCAGTAAACACTGTTTCGAGATAGGTTGGCCAAAATACATTGATGAGAATGGTGGTTGTGCTGTTCAGTGCAATACACAACACGCCACAAACGACTTCAACCCTGTGATGCTGAAACAACGCTGCCAACGGCACCGTCACAATGCCTCCCTGCCGCTGCAGCTGTGTAAACGACAGCGTTTCCTGAAACCGGGTTCGAATCACAAACCCGATCACTCCCAGCAATCCACCGATCCAGAATGGGATACGCCAGCCGAAATCTGTCATGGTATCAATCGACATAAGTAGCAATAGCCCGGCATGTACCAGATATCCCAAGGTCAGTCCGGCGAACATACCCAGCACAATGCAGCCACATCCGGCATAACACTGTTTTGGCAGAATCTCTCGAATGTACGTGAACGCCCCTCCTGACTCCCCGCCCATGGACACCCCCTGCAGCAGCCGAAGCATTAGCAACAAAACAGGCGCTGCAATGCCTATATTATGGTAACCGGGCAAACATCCCATCACCGCTGTCGATGACGCCATCAATAGCAGGGTCCAGGCAAAGGGCTTCTTCCGTCCCCGGCGGTCGCCATGGTGTCCGAACAACACACCGCCCAGCGGACGCACAAGGTAACCGGCACTGAAGGTGGCAAACGTTAACAGCAGCCCTTCCACCTGTGCTTCGTCAGGAAAAAAAACGGATGACAGATACGGTGCCATCAAGGCATAAATCAGAAAATCGTAGGTTTCCAGCACACACCCCAGCGCTGTGATAATGACAAACTTCCGCGTTTTTATATGGCTATTCTGTGCGCTGCTCACTCCATCGATCCTTTTTAAAACAGAAAAACATGGCACAAAGGCGGGCAGCTGCCAGATTTTTTCCCTGTAAAGAATTCTGGTAAAACAGCGAACAACAAAAAAGGCCGGTATGCTTTACCGGCCTTTAGTGAACGTTGATAACTACTTAACGTAGTGTCGTGGCAATAAATTCATGCACGGCTGCAAGTGAATTGGGCAATACCGTCATCCGCTCTTCACGGCTATGCAGATCCTGCAGATGATGTGGCAACGCCGGGGCATCCAGCCCCGCCGCCAGGATAGCATCCGGGAACTTGACCGGATGCGCCGTTGCCAGTGTGACAACCGGAACCTCACGAGAAGCCAGGCAATCACGTGCCGCTTTGACACCTATCGCGGTGTGCGGATCCAGCAGGTATTCAGTCTGATCAAAGACCTGCCGAATCGTCGCAACGGTTTCATCGTCATTGGCACACTGGCTATCAAACAGGGTTTTCACTGACTGCCAACGGGATTCATCAATTGAGATCTCACCTGAAACATCAAACCCGGCCATTAACTCAGCCATCGCCTTGCCATCGCGGTCATGGAGATCAAACAGCAAACGCTCAAAGTTGCTTGAGACCATAATGTCCATACTCGGCGACAAGGTATGCCCCAGCGATTCCTTACGGTAACTGTTGGCACTGAAGAATCGGTGCAGAATGTCGTTGCGGTTGGTACCCACAATCAGTTGCTGAATGGGAAGCCCCATTCCACGGGCAATGTAACCGGCAAAAATATCCCCGAAATTCCCCGTGGGCACAGCAAAGGAAACCGGACGGAACGGACTACCCAGCGACAAGGCCGCATGAAAGTAATAGACCACCTGCGCCATGATCCGCGCCCAGTTGATGGAATTCACCGCCACCAGCCGGCGCTCCCCGTTCAGGAAACCCTGTTCCGCAAAGCTGGCCTTCACGATCGCCTGACAGTCATCGAAATTCCCTTCGATCGCCAGGTTATGCACATTATCACTCAGCACAGTGGTCATCTGCCGACGCTGCACCTCTGACACCCGGTTATGGGGGTGCATGATAAAAATATCGACGTGATCGCTGTGGCGGCACCCTTCAATGGCAGCAGAGCCGGTATCACCGGAAGTGGCACCCAATATCACCGCCCGCTCATCACGCTTAGTCAGGAAATGATCCAGCAAACGCCCCAGCAATTGCAGGGCAAAATCCTTAAACGCCAGGGTGGGTCCATGGAACAGCTCCATCACCCACTCATTCGTGTCCAGCTGCGTTAAAGGGGCGACTGCACTGTGATTGAAGTCTGCATACGTGTCTTCAATAATCGCTCGGAGCTGTTCGTCTTCAATGGTGCCGCCCACAAACGGACGGATGATTTCGTAGGCCAACCCGGAATACGACAATCCCGAGAAACCGACAATCTGTTCAGTGGTAAAACGGGGCAGTTGTTCGGGAACATAGAGACCACCGTCCGACGCCAGACCGGCCAGCAGTACATTTTCAAAATCCAGCGCGGGGGCAGCGCCACGGGTACTGATATATTTCACACTGTCTTCCTGCTGTACTTCCGTTTATGACGGCGCCTGCGCACCTGTTATTCTGAACCCCCTGCCCGTCGTTGGTTCACAGGCTACGGACAGGGTCACAGGGATGGATCGCTTACATCTCCAGGTGATCGACACGAATCCGGATAATGGAACCTGTCACATCAGCGAGCTGTTCCAGCTCAATGATCGCGGTATCCATGATCGCCTCAAGGGTTTCGTGAGTCAGGATCACGATGTCAGCACAGCCGTCCCCTTCACGCACTTCTTTCTGCATGAGCGCATCAATATTGATGCCGTTATGGCTAAGTATCTCGGTCACACGGGTCAGCACACCCGGCTGATCGCTGACATGGAGTCGCAGGTAATAACTGCAGTGAATCTTATCAATCGGCAGAACCGGTATCTGCTGGTCACTCTCAACAAAACCCAGGGGCGCAACCGCTGCGGTGGGAGCATCCAGCAATCTCGCCACATCCAGAATATCGGCAATTACGGCGGATGCCGTCGCGTCACTGCCTGCACCAGGTCCGTAATAGAGGGTCTGCCCCACCGCATCACCTTCCATCAATACCGCGTTCATCACACCATCCACGCTCGCCAGAAGGTGTTTTGCCGGTACCAGCGTC
The DNA here is from genome assembly GCF_039540975.1 of Kistimonas scapharcae. Lineage (NCBI taxonomy): Bacteria > Pseudomonadati > Pseudomonadota > Gammaproteobacteria > Oceanospirillales > Endozoicomonadaceae > Kistimonas > Kistimonas scapharcae. Next base: position 3,516 of record NZ_BAABFL010000065.1, on the reverse strand, counting down.
GGATGCACACGCAACTCGACACCATCACCACGGCGACGGGCAATCCCCAGGTGCTTCATCCGGTAACCTAGCTCGGTGGCGTATTGAATATCCCGGGGTGTTATGGCACTGATGCCTTCGGTATAGGCTTTATCAAAATGCAGGGGAATTCCAAACGCGTTGGATGCCAGAATGGTCAGTTTGTGCGCGGCATCAATGCCTTCCACATCAAAGGTCGGGTCAGCCTCCGCATAACCCAGCTCCTGGGCCTGCTTGAGGACATCAGCAAACGGGCTGCCCTTGTCGCGCATTTCGGTCAGGATGAAGTTACCGGTGCCATTGATGATACCGGCCAGCCACTGGATTTTATTTGCTGATAAGCCTTCCCGCAGAGCCTTGATCGCGGGAATACCGCCCGCCACACCGGCTTCATAGGCAACAATCACACCCTGCTCCCGGGCAGCGGCAAAAATTTCGTTACCATGCTCGGCAATCAGCGCCTTGTTGGCCGTCACCACATGCTTGCCATTGGCGATGGCTGTCAGCACCAGTTGCTTGGCGGTGTCATAACCGCCAATCAGTTCAACCAGGACATCGACATCAGGATTGTTGGCGACATCAAAGATATCACGGGTCACATTCATCCCCGTCGTATCACAGGCCGGATTATCCCGCCTCGCGCCAATCTGCTCGATTTCTACACTGCGTCCCAACCGCCGGGCAATTTCCTCGCGGTTCCGGACAAGTACATTGACGGTTCCACTGCCGACTGTTCCCAGTCCACAGATGCCTACTCTGACCGGTTTCAAACTGGCACCCCGCTCTATGACACGCCGACGATGCGACGGTTGTTCTTTATGTTTATTGCTTTTTTTCGGGCTGATGACCCGACAGGTGACCGATTATAGCCTTAACCTCAGGCATTCTGCGACCGATAACTGACCATGGCGTCAGCGGCTGCAACAAAGACTTTCTGAAAAATGCCATGGTTGCCGTTGACTCCAGCCAAGACCAGGATGACATGACGCCACTCCCTTTTTTATACAACAACAGACATCCATAAACTTCACGCACGCATCTATTCAAAAACGTCATCACTTCTCAAGTAACTACTACTGATACACTATTATGATTCCTGTCACACAGCCTTAAAAGTGTCCTTAAGAGTCGCCTCCCCGACCTCAAACCAGACATGCCTACAACATGCCCCCCCAAAAAAACGCCGACCGCAAAAAAAGTTTTGAATTACAGAACGTTATCCGATAAAGTACGCGCCGCACCCAACGAGACGGTTCACGACTTACGGGTAAGATCACGGGGTATAGCGCAGTCTGGTAGCGCGCCTGCTTTGGGAGCAGGATGTCGGGAGTTCGAATCTCTCTACCCCGACCAAACACTGAAAGCCTGTCACTGACAGGCTTTTTTTATACCTGAAACTTTCTACTTTCCCAGCCTTACACACTGCATAACGCCATAATTGCCTCCCAAAAAAAGCCCTGCCTTACGAACAGAGCTTTTTCGATGATATTGCCAGCGCTTTCACCCTGGCTTATTGCACCCTTTAACCATGCAGAATCATTTATCCACCAAGGCATCCTGATCGGTTCTCGGGTTAATCTCGGACACCACCGGCGTATGACCCGGCATCGGCACAAACACCTCTTCCGGCCCGGTAATAATGGGCGGGCGCTGCCGCAAGCGGAAAATAAAGAAGACCGCCAGCGCCAGCATAATCACAGCCAGTGAGACAAACAGGCCATTCGGGGCCACCCTCATCATCACTGACGAACCCAACGGCCCGATGGTCGCTCCCAAACTATAAGCCAGCAGCATTCCCTGCGTCGCTGCTACCATATCTTCCGGAGGCATATGGTCACAACCATGGCTGATGGCCAGGGGGTACAACGTAAATATCACGCCCCCCAACAGGAACAGCCACACCCACATCAGCGCATTGAATAATGACAATATCAGGAGCACCGACACTGCCACTCCCAAAAAGCTAATCGCAATCAGCACCTTGCGACGGTCCACCCGGTCAGAAAGACGCCCAACCGGGTATTGCAGGAGCATACCGCCGACTATCGTGATAGCTACCAGGTTACCGGTGGTTTTATCATCCATCCCCTGCTCGGCAAAGTGCAATGGCAGCAGACCGTACAGGGAACCAATCGCCAGACCACTGGCCATGCACCCCAACAGCCCAGAAGGCGTTAGCTGGTATAACTTGCGGATATTCAGTGCTGACGGCGGATGAATGGGTGGCGCTGGCAACCGGGTCAGCGAAGGCGGCATACTGGACGCCGCCAACAGGGCCAAAATCACCAGGAAAGGTGCGTAGCCTTCTACCCCAAATGGCCCAAGGAACATCTGACCTGCCGCACTCGCCCCATAATAGGAAATCATATACAGCGCCAACAACGTGCCCCGACTGGACGGCTCACTGCCCGACAAGAGCCACGATTCAACCACCAGGAAAATCCCTGCCACAGCAATCCCTGACAATAGCCGCAATACCTGCCAAAGCATCAGATCAGTGACCAGCCCCTGTATGCCGACGACGGTTCCCAGCAAGGCCATAAAAGCGGCAAAGGCCCGAATATGACCAATGGCACTGATCAGGCGTTCCGTTCGAAAGGCACCCAGCAACAAACCAAAGTGATACAACGCAGCTGCCAGACCAATTTCGAAACTGCCGCTCCCCTCCAGGTTCAGGCGCAACGGGACCAACGACATCAAATAGCCATTTGCCGCAGAGAAAATGGTCAACCCCACCAGCGGCGCCACAAAGGAACGAAAACCGCCAAACATAAAACACCCTCAAGACAGGTAGTGAGCAGAAAATGGCGCAATCTATCATGCAGAAAGCCCCTGCACGCATCAGCATATACCGCGATCAGGCACGGCAGACCACAGATGCCCAAATGGACAATCTACACCCCCTCGACCATTGCCTTTCGACCGTCCGGCATCAACAAGACTTCGACAGGTGTGCAATCCTGTAGTTCAATACCAAACACCGAAGACAGCACATCTAAATAATCGACCTTCTCTACCTTACGATGTGAGCAGTGCTGAGCCTGAAGATGGGTCAATGTGTCGGTATTCAGCAACAGGCGCCCCGCTCCAGCCGAGCGATAAACAATGGTTCTATTGCGATACGCCGACAGTGGAGCAACCTGAGTCCACGCAACCCGCGAGAGAAACTGCCGAAAAAGTCGAGCCTTCAGGGTAAAGCGATATTGAGGCATCCAACTGTCGCCACCCGATCGCCTGAGCAAATGCCAGTCATCTCCAACCTTTCGAAGGGCAAACTCGCCCACCGATTCAACCTGAACGTGACCATCCTCGAGCGGCATGGGGTTATCAAAGACATCGCCATGTCCAACATCCAGCAGCCAGGGCGGATCACCTTCTACCAACAAAATCAGATGCTCATACTCAGCACCAAACCCTTGCATATTCTGGTTTACTTGAACACCGATTCTGGTCTACTTGAACACCCCCGTCACCTTACGTATTGGCGAGCCTGATTTT
>NZ_BAABFL010000064.1:0-31100 GCF_039540975.1 Kistimonas scapharcae | reverse complement strand
CGTATGAAAGCATGAGCGGTAGCAACATACTGCGGATTTTCAGGCTTGGTTCAAGGCTTTCAATGAAACGTCAACAGCCCCTACAGGATTGTCCGGGCCTATGCTGCCCGGACAATCCTCTGTACATAAACGGTTGTCACACCCCAGGTGAACACCGCAGGAAATGCGTCAATAAGCTCAAAAGCCCCAGGCAGATAGTTTGTCAGGGGATAACTTACCGTGATAACCCTGACACCCTCTCCCTTTTCACAGCAACGCTGGGCAAACCGGGTAATCAGATCATCTTCAAGATTAGAGCCATAGAGATAAATGACATCAGGCTTACCAGGCAGCGACTCCTCCATATCACCACAAACGAAGCGCATCTGTTCTTGGCAGCCAATTCGTCTAACCACACTGTCAGCCCGACTGACAAATTCTGGAATATGTTCAAGGCCAACAACACGGCAACCAATCACTGTTGCCAACCAGAAACAATTACGCCCGGTCGCAGCCCCCACTTCGAGCACTTCATCGCCAGCATTAATGCCTGCCCGTCTTTGGATTCTAGCCAGCGTCAGTAGTGGGGTTTCACCGAAACAGTGCACATCCGATGATGCTTGCCCAGAATAATAATCCCGGCTCAATCGCCAGGCATCGCGCCTCGAAAACAGCAACCGGCGCCAGAACTCTGTTCGCAGGAAGTTCCAGTTAATCACAAACGGCAGTGCCTGCAGGGCTAAGCGCGCCTCTCGCACTGAAACCAGTATTGAGAGCGGCCACAGCCTCACCCGCTCCCAAAATGTCATCTGCCTGCTTTGTAGGCCTTCCATACCCTCTCCCGAATGGTGTTTTTTCCCTCATAAATACCGCTTATCGTCTATAAATCTGTAGCCAGACAAATACCCGGAACCCCAACGCACCACTCAGGTCTAAAGAATCAATACCTATGACTGGCAATCCTTGCCCTAAATGGAGTTTAGCTGCATCCCTACGATCAGCACATACTCACAAATCACACATTTGAGTAAAAAGGAGGCATCCATGAAACTGCTCAAGATCAACACCCTGTTTTTATGTCTGCTGACAGCAGTGATCAGCATCAACAGCCAAGCCGATGACAATCCAGCTTCCCCTGCAACCAACGACACCATTGATCAGATGGAAAGCGCACAGCGCGCACTGCTCGACCATTACGAAGCCAACATCACCATCACCAACAACTCCCAGTTCACACTGCTATTCACAGGCTGCAACCCTGTCGAGGGCAAAAAAAGCCGCTGCACGGTCAACGAACCCAGTGTCGCCGATCCTCACGCAACCCTCTACGTTGGCACAGCCAAAAGCAGCAAGCACGGACCTTCTGGTGACTTCACCTTCATTGCAGAACATCTGGGCGCCATTCCGTTCAAGCTCAACTACCAATTCAACAAAGATACCCGCCTGACCCATCTGCAGATTAATGCCACAGCCAGTGAGCCTTCCCCCCTGCGGTTTTCCATTGATACCGAAAGCTGTACGAATAATCCCGACGCACAAGGCATCATGCGCTGCTGCAACTTCGACCGCTCACGACACACGTTGCATAAAAATTATGAATACCAATGTACACTGCCTGTTACTGCTGAACTGGCAAGCCCATGAGCTTGCCTGTAAAGTATTTTTTACACATAATCCATTCCCAACCGCCACGGAGTGGCGCTATAACCATAATAATCAGGCCTTTTGAGCGGATTACACCCTATGCAGACAGAGCAAAAAAAACTGTCAGATACCGATCAGCGTCGCGTCGACGAGGTCACCTCAACCGGTATCAACAGTGTCGAACGGGAACCCTTCCACCCATGGCGCATGATGCTGTGGCTGGCAGTTGTTATTGTCGTCTTCGGCGTAATTGCCCGATACCTCGGCAAGCTGTACCTCCCGTAATCACCTAACCACCCTTTGAATGACCAGCCCGGAACTGAAATAACATGAACAACAGTGAAAACGGACTGCACAAGGTCGTTGTCGTCGGTGGTGGTGCCGCTGGCCTGGAACTGGCAACCCGTCTTGGCAGAAAACTCGGTGCACGCAAAAAAGCCCATGTCACGCTGGTTGATACTCGCATGACGCATATCTGGAAGCCGCTACTGCACGAGGTCGCGGCGGGCTCCCTGAACTCCTACAGCGATGAACTGAATTATGTCGCCCAGGCTAACTGGAATCACTTCCACTTCCAGCCAGGCCGAATGATCCAGCTGGATCGTCAGAAACAGGCAATTACCCTAGCCGCAACAGTGGATACCAATGGCAAGCAACTGCTGCCTGAACGCACACTGACATACGATACACTCGTCATTGCCGTAGGAAGCCATTCGAATGACTTTGGCACTCCCGGTGTTCAGGAACACTGTCTAACCCTCGACTGCAGGGAACAGGCCGAGCAGGTGCACGCCCGCTTCATCAGCGAATACCTCAGGGCACAAGCTGCCGAGGATCCCAGCGAAAAGATGAACATCGCCATTGTCGGCGCTGGCGCCACCGGCGTTGAACTGGCCGCAGAACTTCACTATGCAGCGAAAGTCATGGCTCGCTATGGCATGGATGCCATCAAACCGGAAAACGTCAACATCACGATTATTGAAGGCAGTGATCGTGTATTACCGGTTCTACCCATGCGAATCAGTACAGGCGTACAAAAGCAACTCGACAAGTTGAAAATTCGCACACTGACCGGCCATATCGTCAAAGAGGTCACAGAAGCTGGGCTGGCCACCAATCAAGGGGAGTTTGTTAAAGCGGAACTGAAAATCTGGGCAGCCGGCATCAAGGCACCCAATTTCCTGAATCATATGGATGGACTGGAAACCAATCGCATCAATCAGCTGATCGTCAAGCCGACCCTTCAAACAACACTTGACGACAATATTTTTGCCATTGGTGACTGTGCATCGTGTACCCTGGTGAATCGACAAGGAGAAAACTACACAGTCCCCCCTCGCGCTCAGGCGGCACATCAGCAGGCCAGCCTCGTCGCCCGATCCATCATTGACAGTCTCAAGGGAAAAGCACCCGGCAACTTCAGTTACAAAGACCATGGATCACTCATTTCGCTGAGTACCCATACCGCCGTTGGCAACCTGATGGGCAACCTCACCGGAAACATCATGCTGGAAGGCTTTCTGGCCAGAATGTTTTATATATCGCTGTATCGCCTCCATCAGATGGCACTCTATGGCAAGTGGCGGACGGGAATCATCATGGTCAAGGATCTGCTTGAACGCACAACACGACCAAGACTGAAACTGCATTGAATGGCGAAATCTGGCAGGGAAGCCTGAATAGTAAAGATAGATAAAAGAGAAAATGGTGGGTCGTGTAGGATTCGAACCTACGACCAATTGGTTAAAAGCCAACTGCTCTACCAACTGAGCTAACGACCCAAGAAGGAGAAATACTGGCAGGTATTACCCTGCCCGAATAAGAATGGTGGGTCGTGTAGGATTCGAACCTACGACCAATTGGTTAAAAGCCAACTGCTCTACCAACTGAGCTAACGACCCAACAAGTGACAACGCTCGATCATCACTTTTAAATTGGCTCCCCGAGCTGGACTCGAACCAGCGACCCAATGATTAACAGTCATTTGCTCTACCAACTGAGCTATCAGGGAACGGCCTGTGCCACTGCACAAATAAAAATGGTGGGTCGTGTAGGATTCGAACCTACGACCAATTGGTTAAAAGCCAACTGCTCTACCAACTGAGCTAACGACCCACAAGTGACGACACTCGATCATCACTTTAAATTGGCTCCCCGAGCTGGACTCGAACCAGCGACCCAATGATTAACAGTCATTTGCTCTACCAACTGAGCTATCAGGGAACGACCTGTGCCAATGCACAAATAAAAATGGTGGGTCGTGTAGGATTCGAACCTACGACCAATTGGTTAAAAGCCAACTGCTCTACCAACTGAGCTAACGACCCAACAAGTAACGACTCTCGATCATTACTTTAAATTGGCTCCCCGAGCTGGACTCGAACCAGCGACCCAATGATTAACAGTCATTTGCTCTACCAACTGAGCTATCGGGGAACAGCGTTTCGGATGCCGTGATGTGCATCACTCAACGGCGGCGAATAATAATAACTTTCCGGAAAGAGTCAAGCCTTTTCATCGTCATAAAGACATAACAGGTATAACCCGAAGGCCTAAAATGGCATCAAAACCAACAGATACTCAGATGTTTTTTGCCGGTCTCAAGCCCACCGGCTGCAGCAGCGGCAGGGATGCCGCGGTAGCGACGCAGGGCAGGAGCCCTGTCGGAGCGGCGAAAGCCGGTGGGCTTGAGATTGGCTGGCACAATATCTTCTACCAAAAGCATTGAACACCAACCTCAAGCCCACCACATACCTGCAGCCAGACGACTTCAGATCAAGCAAACACCATCTGATCGTCTTCAGTAGACGCCTTAATGGTATGTCCCGGGGGGAACCGCCCAGCAAGGATTTCCTGCGCCAGTGGGTTTTCCAGATAGCGCTGAATAGACCGTTTCAGTGGTCGTGCACCATAGACAGGGTCAAAACCGGCTTCAACCAACTTATCCAATGCCGCCTGATCCAGCTCCAGCGAGAGATCATTCTCATGCAGCCGCTTGCGAAGTTGTTCCAGCTGAATATTGGCAATGCCGGCAATCTGGGCTTTTGCCAATGGGTGAAATACCACCAGCTCATCAATCCTGTTCACAAACTCAGGCCTGAAATGGTTGCCTACCACTTCAACCAGAGCATGCTTCAGGGTTTCAAAGTCATCATCCTTAAGTGTCTGAATCATGTCTGAACCAAGGTTAGACGTCATCACCACCACCGTGTTTCTGAAATCAACCGTACGTCCCTGGCCATCAGTCAGGCGACCATCATCCAATACCTGCAGCAGGATGTTGAAAACGTCAGGATGCGCTTTTTCCACCTCATCCAACAGCACGACAGAATAAGGTTTGCGCCGTACGGCTTCGGTCAGATAACCGCCTTCCTCGTAGCCAACATAGCCCGGAGGTGCACCCAGCAACCTGGCAACAGAATGCTTTTCCATGAATTCAGACATATCAACCCGAACCACGGCATCCTCGGTATCAAACAGGAACTCGGCCAGCGCCTTGCACAACTCCGTTTTACCCACACCGGTGGGGCCAAGAAACATGAACGAGCCATTCGGCTTATCGGGGTCTGACAGACCCGCACGGGAACGTCGAACGGCATTAGAGACCGCCACAACAGCTTCATCCTGACCCACAACACGACTGTGCAACGCCTGCTCCATTCTCAGCAGCTTATCGCGCTCACCTTCCAACATTCGGGAAACGGGTATGCCGGTCCAGCGAGAGACAACATCCGCAATCTCTTCATCCGTCACTTTGTTACGCAGCAGCTTCATCGGACCATCTTCAGCCGTTTCCGCCTGCTGCATCCGTTTTTCGATTTCCGGCAGCTGCCCATACTGAATCTCTGACATTTTCGCGAGATCGCCATTCCGGCTCGCGGCTTCCAGCTCAAGCAGCAACTGCTCTTTTTCTTCCTTCAGCTTATGAGCACCCTGAACAACGGCTTTCTCACTCTTCCAGACATCCTCCAGGTCGGAGTACTCTTTCTCCAGCTTACCGATCTGTTCTTCAAGCATTGTAAGCCGTTCACGGGATGCCGCATCTTCTTCCTTGCTCAGCGCCTGCTGCTCAATCTTCAGCTGGATCAGTCGACGCTCCAGCTTATCCATACTTTCCGGTTTAGAATCCATTTCCATACGGATCCGACTGGCCGCCTCATCAATCAGATCAATGGCCTTATCCGGCAACTGTCGGTCAGTAATGTAACGATGGGAAAGCTTGGCCGCCGCAATGATTGCTGGATCAGTAATGTCCACATGGTGGTGAACTTCATACTTTTCTTTCAGGCCTCGAAGAATGGCGATGGTGTCTTCCACCGTGGGCTCATCCACGAGAACCTTCTGGAACCGACGTTCGAGCGCAGCATCCTTTTCAATGTACTGGCGGTATTCGTCCAGCGTCGTGGCACCCACACAATGTAGCTCACCGCGCGCCAACGCCGGCTTGAGCATATTCCCGGCATCCATGGCACCATCCGCCTTACCGGCACCGACCATGGTATGCAGCTCATCAATGAACAGGATGATCCGACCTTCCTGCTTGGCCAGGTCATTCAACACTGCTTTCAGGCGCTCTTCAAACTCACCACGGTATTTGGCACCCGCCAAGAGCGCACCCAGATCCAACGACAACACCCGCTTGTCCCGAATACCTTCTGGCACCTCACCATTCACAATCCGCAGCGCCAACCCTTCAACAATAGCGGTCTTACCAACACCGGGCTCACCAATCAGTACGGGATTATTTTTCGTGCGACGCTGTAACACCTGAATGGTTCGACGAATCTCATCATCACGACCAATAACGGGATCCAGCTTGCCCTGTTCAGCTCTCTCAGTCAGATCCAATGTGTATTTGGCCAACGCATTTCGACTGTCTTCCGCATTGGCGTCATTGACAGATTCACCACCACGAATATTTTTTATGGCGGTTTCCAGAGCTTTCTTACTGACACCCTGACCATTCAGGGCTTTGCCCAATGATCCACTGTCGTCCATCATGGCCAACAGCACGGTTTCACTGGCGATAAACTGGTCGTTATTCTGCTGGGCCTGTTTATCGGCAAGATTCAGAATACGCAGCAGACTTTGGGAAGGCTGGATATCACCCGTGGGATTTTTCACCACAGGCAATTCTTCAATCAGCTGTTCAAGTTCGGCCCTCAGGCCTTCAATATCAAACCCCACCTGCATCAACAGTGGTTTGACAGAGCCCCCCTGCTGAGACAGCATGGCCTGCAACAGGTGCACCGGTTCAATCTGGTTATTGTCCCGGCCGATCGCCAGCGACTGGGCGTCGGCAAGGGCTGACTGGAGTTTGCTGGTCAGTCGATCCGCTCTCATCATTACCTCCGACAAAACTGCCCGAGACAATGCCACGGGCATGATTCGTTTGACTTTCGATGAGAACTATATGATGGCGACCTACCCCCTTTTCAAGGCAGGATTATATGTCAGTTTCAGCCAGCCAGATTACAGAAGCCATCCGGCCGGACTTTGCGCCATCTCGCCGGTAAGAAAAAAACAGGTCTTCCTGACGAACCGTGCAATAGTCCCCTCCATATACATCATAGATGCCTAATGTCGCGAGACGCTGTCGGGCTAAGGTGTAAATGTCCGCAAACCAGCGATCCCCCTGCCCTGCCACAAAAGCACTTTCCGCTTCAGGATCATGCGCCAGAAATACCTCTCGCACCTCCGGCCCCACCTCAAAACACGGTTGACTGATAGCCGGCCCCAGCCACACCATCAGCGCATCCGGCGAGTCAGCAAAGGTCGCAGCGGCATTTTCCAGCACACCACCGGCCAGCCCGCGCCAACCGGCATGAGCTGCCGCCACATGAGTACCAGTACGGTTACAGAACAAAACAGGCAAACAATCAGCTGTGAGCACGGCGCAGGGATGCCCTCTCACATCTGACCAGCAGGCATCAGCCTCTGCCTCCACACACTCCAGATCAGCCTGAACCACGTCAGCACCATGCACCTGCTTCAACCACTGAATGTGATCCAGTGCCCAGTCATGCATCAGTAACGCGCGATTTTCTACCACCCTGTCAGCTTCATCCCCCGAGCGCAGCCCAAGATTCAGACTTCGCCAGGGGCCGTCGCTGACTCCACCACTCCGGGTTGTTACGAAGGCTTTCACCGAGGCCGGCGCAGGCCAGTCCGGCTGCAGATAACGACCGTCAGAAAACAGGTTCTGTGGTTTCGACATAGGCCTGCTGATCCCCCTCAAGTACTTCGAGTAATTCCACGAAGTCCGCAGGCAAGTCGGACTCCCACACCATATACTCTCCTGAAACCGGATGCACCAGACCCAGGCGACGAGCGTGCAACACCTGACGACCAAAGTTACGTAACATATCAACCAACTCAGGCGTCGCCGCCTTGGGCAACTTCAGCCGACCGGCATACAAGGGATCCCCCACCAGGGGATAACCGATATGCGCCATGTGTACCCGAATCTGGTGGGTACGACCGGTTTCCAGCTGCAGCCGAATATGGGTATGGGCACGGTATCGATCAATGATCCGATAATGTGTGAGGGCATACTTACCGCCCTCGGTCACCGCCATTTTCAACCGGGTAGCAGGGTTACGACCAATCGGCGCCTCGACCTCTCCCCCGGTAGTCATGCTGCCGATCGCCACCGCTTCATACTCACGGCTGACACTCCGCTCCTGTAGCTGATCCACCAGATCAGCGTGCGCGGCCAGGGTTTTCGCCACCACCATGAGACCGCTGGTATCCTTATCCAGCCGATGAACAATACCGGCGCGAGGCACACTGGCAATATCCGGATAACGGTACAACAAGCCATTCAGCAACGTACCGCTGTAATTACCTGCCGCCGGGTGCACCACCAGCCCTGCCGGCTTGTTGATCACGGCGATCGCCTCATCCTCATAGATAATATCCAGCGGGATATCTTCCGGCTCCCAGCGATCATCATTCTCAACTTCGGTGGCCAGCGTGAGTAGCTCGCCACCGAAACACTTCTCTTTCGGTTTGCAGACTTTGCCGTCCACCTTCATGTCACCCGAGCGAATCCAGGACTGCAGGCTGCTGCGAGAGTAATCAGGGAAAACCGCCGCAGCGATCTGATCCAGCCGCTTGCCACCCAGCTCATCCGGGACGCGGGCCTCAAGTTCTATCCGTTCTGTCATTGATTAGCCGAACAGTAAATTCCAACAGGGTTCAGGAAACACAGGCAGCCGTCACAAACGCGGATGAATCGAGCCTGCCATTGCAGAAAAATCCACGATTTTAGCGTTTGGGATTAGGTTATGACCTATGTTTAAATACGAAGAATTAACGTCACGCAGTTTATCACACCACGTCCGGTTCCGGGGGACGGAAACCTCAGGGATATTGAGCAAACATGTTACTGAGCAAACGATTTTTTATTCTGGCCCTGGTCACATTCCTGACAGCCTGCGCCAGCAGCGAGAAAGAGAAGGTTCCCGAGAACCTCTCTGAAGCCGAATTGTACCGTCAGGCCCAGCAATCGCTGGAGAACAGCAACTACAGCCAGGCCGTTGACAAACTCCGGGCACTGGAATCCCGCTACCCGTTCGGTCCCTTCGCCGAACAGGCGCAGCTGGATCTGGTCTATGCCTACTACAAGAACATGGAGCCAGAAGCCGCACGGGCCTCGGCTGAGCGTTTCATTCGCCTGCACCCACAACATCCAAACGTGGATTACGCCTATTACATGCGTGGTCTGGCGTCTAACACCGCAGACCTTGGCTTGATTGAGCGGTATGTCCCGGTTGATATGTCCAAGCGTGATCCGGGGCAGGCTCGCCAGTCCTTCAACGAGTTCTCTGAGTTGCTGCAACGCTTTCCGGACAGCCCTTACGCCAACGACGCCCGCCAGCGGATGATCGCCCTGCGTAACCGCCTGTCATACTACGAGCTGCACGTCGCAAACTATTACATGAAGCGCAAGGCCTATGTAGCGGCGATTAACCGCGGTCGTTACATTGTCGAGCACATGCAAGGTACGCCAGTCGTCGAAGAGGCCCTAGGGATGATGGTGGAAGGCTATCAGCATCTGAACCTGGAACAGCCGGCTAATGAAGCGCTGGAAGTTTTGAAAACCAACTACCCGGACAGCAAGCTGATTGGTGAAAACGGTGAGTTCACGGGTTACAAGGTCTATGCCGATGTTGATCCGTCCGTATGGAATATCATCACCTTTGGCCTGGTTGACGGGAAACCAGCCGACGAGATCAAGCCTGACCCTTACACCCCAAGAAGTCGCTCCTGGCTGAATGTAATCACCTTCGGCCTGCTGGGCGACAGCGGTAATGAGGCGACAGCTCCGAAACCGCCGGAACAGTCCACCAAGCGATAAGTTCAGTTAAAATACAAACAGGGCTCGCGCAAGCGAGCCCTTCTCTTCTTAAGTATCAATGCAAGAAATAACTATGACTACTGCTGTAAAATGCCCAACATGCGGCAAAAAAGTACTCTGGAAATCCGAGAATAAATTTCGCCCTTTCTGTTGCGAGCGGTGCCGATTGATTGATCTTGGCGCCTGGGCCAAGGAAGAGCACAAAATACCGGGAGATAACCAGTTCGATGATATTATGGAAACCGATTTAAGCAGCCAGTAAAATAAGCAAGTACATACCAATATCCATTCAAACCGATAAGCACCATCCAATTTTACTCTAATAGATTTTTTGGGGGCTACCCGCTACTAAGCCCGCTGTTGCAAAAACCTTTCAGCCAAACCTCTTCTCCAAGCAAGGTGCCCCTGTATTCTAGCTCTCTCGCTCTCAGCAGCTCCATCCACTGCAACATCAGGCACTCTATCAACACATTGATTTAACTCTTCAGGAGTACACGCCTGAATTAATCTTAACGCTTCATCGAACTTGAGGCTAAGATACCCAGGGTCAAGCTCTTCCATTCTTTGCAACAACTCGATCATGGTTGTCCTGCAAGAGTATTGCGCATAATGCTTCCATGATTTTTTCATAACCCTTTGCAGCAATTGCTCTTTTGATACAGATGAACGCAATTTACTTCCGCCGCGATAGAAAATCATACCCCAATCAATACCCACAAACTCTGGCCTTTGCTTCTCATCAGGATCACGCTTAATCAAATAATTCCCTGCTTTTAAACAGTCTTCATCGGCTAAAAGCAAAAGTCGCAGAAAATAAAGCAGCGCAGGATCACCGCCTGCTTTGAAATAATCCCTTGGGAGCACACGGGCACTTGGAGGTCTAGCGCGAGACGCCTGTTCGATTTCACTAATAAGTCGTTCAAAATCAACCCCTTCACAAGGGCTAACGTCTTTTACTGCCAACTCTGGATGCACAACCTGACCGTCTTGCATCTCGCAATACACTCTCGCACGATACCACCTCTCAGCTCCCTCCTCACCCTCTGAAAGTTTACCTAGCACCAGCTGCATTAATCGAGCACCAGCCTCTTCCCGAAAATATAAATTAGTCTTTGAATAAAAATACAAACTTTTTTGCAAATAAAAATCAGATCTATCACCTGAACAAAAGTAAGACAATGCCCGATAAAACAGACTCTGCATAATCCTTTTTATTTCTGTTGCCAATGAAGAGAGATGAACTGATTTTAAAAACCAAATATCACGCCTAGCCACGCCAGGAGAGGGTAAACTCTCTGCCCTGGTCTCTCGGCCATCCTTTCTTTTATCGCAAAATATGCCTGTCACCGTACCTTCACTTTCCACTTGACGCTCAGGCAACGGTGAGAAAAGCCCAACAGTTTCATCTTCTGGGTTATCAAACATTTGTCCAACAACTTCAGAATGACGTGCAAAATGCTGATAATCCTGCGCAGAAACCCTGACATCCCGATTTCCAAAATTAGCAGTCTGCAACTCACGATCTTCTTGCCTTACATCTCGAATGCAAGGAAAATAACAAAACATACAACCGAAAGCATTTCCAATCATTACTGCCCACCCAAATAAAGCTTTATATGAGTAAGACAGCACCACATTTCTAAAGTTTCATCGAAAAGCACAACATTTTGCTAATAATCAGCCACCTTTTTATAACAAATACTGAAAACACCTACCACCAGCAAGAAATTGAAGCCATCCCCTGCCCGCCATTGACTTTAATTGAGCCCAGATCATCTTCCCCCATTCCTCCTAACCAAAAAACAGGAATAACAGCCTTATCAGTGATTGCCCGAGCCAATGTTTTCCCAAGGTTTTTTGCATATGGATGACTAGCCGTCTGATGAACGGGTGATAAGGTAGCAAAAGAGCAGCCAATCGCTGCAGCCCAAGCCAACTCAATATCAGAATGACAGGAAGCAGCCAGAAGCTTATCACCGCAATACTGCCATCCCTTGCTACGGAGTCGTTGCAACTGGTCAGCCGTTAAGTGGATACCATCAACCCAATCCTCCAACAAGAGAGACACATCCCCCTTCAACATCAGCGTGCTACCCGACTCCCTACACACACCTGCCATAATCTCAGCAAGCGCCATATATGCATCAGACTCAAGCCAAGGCGCCCTGAACTGAACCAATCTAAGCCCTAATGCCATGGCAGAATGCAATCGCCGGAATAGTTCTTCCTCTGTAGCAAATACCCCTGTTACCAGATACTTATCCGGTAAACGTGCGGCAGCTACTATAGGATTATTCGCGGCCGGAAACTCATAATGAGTGAGGTTTTCGCGCTTAACCCAACGCACCTCCTGCCCCTCACAACCATAAGGCTCACCAGCAAACCCAGTTACCCTCCACACATCAAGAAGCACATTTTTATCAGGATACTCATGATGGATTCTAATCAACGGAGAACTGTCAACTACTAAAATACCAAGCTCTTCCTTTAATTCCCGAGACAATGCCTCATGGACAGATTCTCCAGCTACGAGTTTCCCTCCAGGGAATTCCCAAAGCCCGCCCTGATGCTTATCATCAGGCCTCATGGCAAGAAGAATATGGTCATCACCACGCTCAATGACCGCAGCTGCCACATGTACTATCTGATTAACCATTTGTAATGGAATACCCACTTATCGGTGAAAAATATCGAGCGATTGACTTGAGTCAGCATAGCTCCTTCCCCACAGCGACTATCAAACAGCACGAGCAACTACAATCGATAGCACAACAGGCAAAAAGCATTGTGCGTAAAAGTATTATGTGCGGTATTCGGCATTGAAGATTATATAATTCTTCATTTTAATAACCTTGTTGAATATCAACAACTTACGCTAACAAAAACAGGGGGAATTGTAACAGATTTCCCCTGTTTTACCCTGAAATCCCCCTCAAACTGTCCCTGAATTGTCCTTAAATGTCGATATGGCTGACCAATATGACAGTCAATATGGCTCTCTTTGTTACCTCATTTTGCCAATCCGGCTACCCTTTTACCGGCATCAATACAGTATCGATAACATTACGCATCACTTTTTCAGTCAGCGCAGTCGACAGTCACTGCCAGCATCCCTGACACCCCTGAACTGTTCGCACGCAATGAAGTCAAAATTTGATTGCCCACCTCAAATGACAACACTTTCTATTTTCCAGATTCGTCCGGATGTGCTGGCCATAGTCATCGCCTGACGGTAACAGCGCCCGTCGCGAGGAGGGTGGATAACAGTGGCTGACAGTTTGGTTTTGTGAGGAGAATAGCGTGCTATTTGACGAACAAAAGCGGACTGTCAGACCTGTTTGCCACCACCGCAGCAGGGTAGTCTGTTACCGCTCAGGCGTGCAGGCCTGGCATCCGAACCATGGCAGAGCCATGGTACTGCCGGAACATGGCTCTGCAACCTGTCATGAGTAGAATGATATCTAATGCAACACAGCAGTGATGATATTTAAAAGTTCAGAACACAGGGAGCCGGCACCTACTAAATCATCAGCACAACCCGTCCTTTTGACATGAGTCAAAATCCTACTTATAACAAGACTCTATTATCCGCGCCGCTAACAGGCTCTGGTCAGGGATGACCGGTCGTTATCCCGTTTCATGGAACCACAGGCGAAACGCCCGCCCATGCGGGGGATTTTTATTCGTCCGACTCCGTTAAACATTCATTAGCGATCGTGATCAGACCGTTGTTACCATCATCGTCACACGGAACATTCAGAATAATGGAAATGTGTT
Source organism: Kistimonas scapharcae (assembly GCF_039540975.1). Classification (NCBI taxonomy): domain Bacteria; kingdom Pseudomonadati; phylum Pseudomonadota; class Gammaproteobacteria; order Oceanospirillales; family Endozoicomonadaceae; genus Kistimonas; species Kistimonas scapharcae. Next base: position 17,338 of record NZ_BAABFL010000064.1, on the reverse strand, counting down.
AGCAACACTGGCGTCCAGCCCGATTAACGTAACACCTGCGGCATAACACCGCAGGTTTGAACCAACCCATTTGAACACTATCAGAAACTGTTTCTCAAAAGCTGCCGTACATCCCGGTTCATGGGCAGGCGGTAATCCATGGAGGCGATAACCAGGTTGGTGCCAGCATCAATCAGCCGGGTATTAATATACAGATACTCTGTGCCAACAGCATAGGTGCCGACCGCCACAGCCTGCGCCTCATGAAAATTACTGATATGGCGCAACTCCCTGGACAACATAAACTCACCGGCACCGGCGTTAATGAAAATCCGGTCACGCATTTTCAGCTCAATCACCCGGTAGCCAGCATCGGCCAAGCCCGTAGCCACCTGCTCACCAACAATACGTCCGAGGGTTGAGGAGGATTCCAGACTGTCAATGCTAACAAAACTGGTAGCGATCACTGATGCACCAGGCGGCAGTGCTACCCCCGCTTTCCTGACCAGCTCACTGGCGGCGAAATGGCTGTTACTGATCAGGTTGGAACCCGACGTCTGACTGTTGATACTCTGGCATCCGGCCAGTAACGTCAGCAACAGTACAGACCCGGCAAGTTTTGCAATAAGACGATACATGATAAAAACCTCCCGCTCCTTACTCACTACCATTGGTCAACTGGAAGGTTTTCCCTCCACGGTTTCCCCCCATATAGTGGGACGCCGAGTGGTCAGTGATGTAATAGACGCCCGTCTCTGAAAACAACACTTGACCACGATCGGTGACACGGGTGGTGATTGCAAGCTCGGTACGGGTTCTGGAGGGTTGCAGTCGGGCGACATCCGCTCCAACCGCCATGACCGCTGCGGCATCGCCGGCCAGACCATCAATAAGGTAATACGTGGCAGTGGCGGCGGTAAACAGCCAGGGATACTCCCCATCACGATCCGAGGGCTGCCTGACAGTTTCGACATCGTAGCTGATAGCGAGTGCGTTATCAGGATGCTCGGACACCCTTGCACCGGATGCCAGAAGCGCACTGGTCATCATGTCGGCAAACACACGCCCGAAGACGCCTTGCCGCCCCTCGCTGTCAATATAAAAAGGCTGATCAGAATTACCGGCAGAGGTGGTGATTTTACCGGCAAGATGGCTGGCGATCGTCTGCCAGTGCTGGGTTGCCTGAATTTTTTCCTGCGCCTGGTGACTGATGCCGGTTGCCGGCGGAACAGGATTGCATCCGGCCATTACTGCCAAAGCCGCCCCCAGACAGAAGGATCCTGCAATATTTTTCATTGTAATCCTTTATTGTTATTGCACGTATAAGCATGGTTTGCGGGGCTAACTCTGATCGAAGCGGTTGTATCATGTCCATGCGGTCAGAATGACTTTCAATGAAAATGGCAAAATTCGACGCTTAACGTCATATCAACCATAGATAAACCAGCACCAACAACCAGGGCAGCATCCAAAGCAGTCCCATCCCGAAGACTTTCAGAAATGAACGCCTTTCACTTCCGGGTCTGTCGCAGCCACCAGAATCCGACGACGATGACCGGAAGGCATCTTCCAGCTCACTGACCGTCATCCGGCTCAAACTTTTTCGTCGACAATTAAAAACGGCGTTACGAACCAAACGTTGCAATCGTGAGGCCCGGAGCCCTATCTGCCCCCGACTCTTCTCCAGCGATGGACACAGGCCGGAGACCCCCATTTCATCCAGGCCTTTCAATCGTTGTTTATTCGAGCACTTGCGTCGATATGTCTGACCTGCCCTGTTTGAATTGCCTGAATGTGTTTCGCTCTTCTGAAACCGATGTACCTCTCCCACGGTTAACCTCCTGTGTACCGTTGACTATGTCCTTCCCACTCATCCATATGACTGATGACTTTGGTTGAGTGCTTCGACATGGCAGAGCCGGGGAAGTTCCTGTCATCGCATTCAGGGGAGAAACACATTGAAAACGTGCATGAGGTACCCGGTGACGGAGTGGTTTCTACAAGATGTTATTTACTGAATTATTGGGTGAGTCAGGCGATAAGCGCCCGAACAGGAAGGTGCCAGAATGCAGACGCGAAAAGTCCGATTGATGGATTTGAACAGCAACCAGGTGGAGAATCCTTAGGTTTCCTGTGCCGTTTCTCCCTGCTGCCGCCTTAGGATAAGGTACTCGTCGCGAGTTTCATATACCGGTATGACACAGGTGGCAAGAAACCCCTTGGCTCCCCGTTCCATCAGGAATTGCACGGTCTGAGCCGCCTTCAGGGTTTTGAACCCTTCCATCTGGATCACACTGTAATGAATGAAAATGTCTTCCTGATGGGATTCCGACATGGGATCTATAAACCCCAAACCCTTGGCATTACTGAACCATTTGACAGTACCGGTCAGGTATTCCATTGCCTGCTGTTCCTGTTGCTTTTTTGAACAGGATACCGAGTCATGTCGGGAAAATGCAAGACCGGCTCAAGAACAGCGTCTTCACAGCGAAGACGCCTGTCGTTTCAGAGTCACACCAGGTTAATGGTTAACCGCTTCCTTAAGCGTCTTGCCGGCTTTGAAGGTGGGAATTCTGGCCGCTGCAATCTGAATCGGCTGTCCGGTTTGCGGGTTGCGGCCGGTGCGGGCGGCACGCTCATTAATGCTGAAAGTACCAAAGCCTGTCAGTTGAATCGCGTCGCCTTTGGCCAGGGCCTCCTGAATATTTTCAAGGGTCGCCTTGAGTGCACGCTCCGCCTGGGCCTTGGACAAATCAGCTTGCTTGGCCAGCAATTCAACCAGTTGTGCCTTGTTCATGGATATTCCTCTCAATGCTGTGTTTCGTTGCCGGTATATGATTGTGATTGATTCCGGCGGTGAAAGACTAAGCCAGACCAATTTATGAACTCAAGCGTTAACCGATGTTTTCAGGCTGATTTATACACAAACCAGCTGTTAACATGAACGAATACTGTCGCCAATCCTGCCATGAGCCCCAATGTACGAAACCCACACCACGAATCCCGCATCAGAGCGCACCCATGACCACCAGCCAGTTATACGACTGGATGGCAGTATAGAACGGGTTACCTTTCACAGTGAGGAGAGCGGCTTCTTTGTTATCCGCGTCCAGTGCAAGGGACAGCGAGACCTGGTGACCATGACTGGCAGTACACCATCGGTGACACCCGGTGAGTTTGTTGAAACGGCCGGTATATGGATCAATGATCCCAAGCATGGCGTACAGTTCAAGGTTCAGCACATCAAGACTGTGACGCCGACCACCCTGGAAGGCATTGAGAAATACCTGGGTTCCGGCATGGTCAAGGGGATTGGGCCGCACTTTGCCAAACGGCTGGTCAAAGCATTCGGCGAGGCGGTCTTCGACATCATTGAAGAAACCCCGGACCGGCTGACGGAGCTGGAGGGTATCGGTAAAAAACGACGGGAGAAGATTACCTCCGCCTGGTCGGAACAGAAGGTTGTCAGGGAGATCATGGTTTTTCTCCAGTCCCATGGTGTGGGCACGGCCCGTGCCGTCCGTATCTACAAAACCTATGGAGACCAGGCCGTCACCAAGGTTCAGGAGAACCCTTACCGGCTGGCGCTGGATATACACGGCATCGGTTTCAAAACAGCGGACCAGCTGGCCATGCAGCTGGGCATTGACCGGGTTTCCCTCATTCGCGCCCAGGCCGGTGTCCGCCATGTGTTGCAGGAGTATTCCGGCGAAGGGCATTGCGCCCAGGCTTTTCAATCGCTGGTGGACGCCTCGGTCAAACTGCTGGAGATTCCGGAAGCCACCATCAAGCAGGCCATCCAGATGGAAATGGATGAAGAACGCCTGACACCCGAGACTATCAATGGAGAACCCTGCCTGTTTCTTACACCCTTGCATCGTGCAGAACAGGGCGTGGCCAATCATGTGCTTCGTTTGTCGCAGGGGGAATCAGACTGGGCAGCTATTGACCTGGACAAGGCCATCCCGTGGGTGGAGGCGAAAAACAATATCCAGCTGTCGTCTTCGCAAAAAGAGGCTGTAGCGCTGGCCGTGCAGAAGAAATTCTGCATTATTACCGGTGGTCCGGGCGTGGGCAAAACAACGGTGGTGAACAGCATCCTGAAAATCATCGCCGCCAAACGCGCCCACGTCACACTCTGTGCACCCACGGGACGTGCAGCCAAGCGGTTGTCGGAATCCACCGGCCAGGAAGCCACTACCATTCACCGGCTGCTGGAGTTTGATCCCAAGGCCTTCGATTTCAAGCGTAACGCCGACAATCCGCTGGAAACCGACCTGCTGGTCGTGGATGAATCCTCCATGGTCGATATTGTGCTGATGAACCAGCTGCTCAGGGCGGTGCCTGACAACGCTGCGGCGTTACTGGTGGGCGATGTGGATCAGCTGCCCTCCGTAGGGCCTGGCTCGGTACTCAGCGACCTGATCGATTCCGGCAGTGTGCCGGTGGCGCGGTTGACAGAAATTTTCCGGCAGGCGGCAACCTCGCAGATCATCACTGGCGCCCACGCTATCAATCGTGGGCAGTCGCCCAAGCCGACCAGCAAAGGCGAAGAGACGGATTTCTATTACCTGACAGGGGAAGAGCCAGAGGAACTCTTCAGCAAACTGATGACCGTGGTGACCCGGCGATTGCCGGAACGGTTTGGTTTTGATTCGGTGAAGGACATTCAGGTGCTTGCGCCTATGAACCGGGGAGGTCTCGGGGCAAGAAGTCTGAATGTGGCGCTTCAGGAGGCACTAAACGCCGACGCCCATCCCAAGGTGACCCGGTTTGGCTGGACTTTTGCGCCGGGCGATAAGGTGATCCAGACCGTTAACAACTATGACAAGGAGGTATTCAATGGCGACATCGGTACCGTGACCGCCATTGATGTGGAAGAAGGGGAACTGATGATCCGCTTTGACGAGCGCGAGGTGAATTACCAGGTCAGTGAGCTGGATGAAGTCTCCCTCGCTTACGCTACGACCATCCATAAAAGCCAGGGATCGGAATACCCCTGTGTTGTCATTCCGATGGCCATGCAGCACTATACGCTGCTGGAACGCAACCTGCTCTATACAGGCGTCACCCGCGGCAAACAGCTGGTGGTGTTGATCGGCCAGCCCAAGGCCGTGGGCATGGCGGCTAGAAATCGAAAATCCACACGACGGTTGACCAACCTGCAGGCAAGAATCCGCGCAACGTAATCACTCCAATGGGCAAAATGCAGTGACACATTACGCCAAACCTGTCTCCGACTTCCTGACACTCAATGAATTTTCTATAGACGACAGAATTGACTATTACACCATGGGGATCAATGGCCGTCATCAAATCGCCAACACCCTGCTAGCTTAAAATATGTGAAAATTGAGCTTGGGCTACGCCATCCCGGGAACACATGGGTGACGCCGTCCCTTTTTTGCTGACCTCAGGGAATCCATGAATCGCCTGTCTGACGAAGATGAACTGGAAGCCATTGGCAGAATGATGAGGGGACAAAGAATGAAGGCGGTGAAGAACCATCCGATCAGGATGTGATGGACATCCAACATCGTGATACGATTCTCATGAATAAAAACAAAGGTTGTATTTTGATTTATGGACGAAAAACTATTAAAAAAATACCTTGAGTATGCTGGCTCTGAAGAAGCTATTGCTGTCTTGTTTGTCAAAAAACATCTTCAGAAAGCAAAGGGTCACTGGGTCGATATTTCTGACTGTCGAAGGTATGAAATGTCAGACGATGATTTGCATTTCAGATATGTTTATGGATCCTTATATCAAAGAAATCTGAAGCCAAAGTATCCGCCAAAATCAAATTTCACTTTTAATGGTAAGTTGAATGAGCGTGAGTATTATTTGGCAATCCGAGCAATCACTTGGGAAACAGCACACCAAGATATAGAACAGCAGAAGCAAAAGAGAATCAAGGGTATAAGGTTTAAGATTTCTGGCGTAAGCTATGACAAAAATCGTAAGAACCAAAATTTTTTCCGCGATGATGCACCGCAAAAGATAAAAGCATTAGCAAAAAATCTGAATGACCGTACTCATCCACTCTGGGACAGTGCATTGAAGTATGCTAACAGGCCAGAGTTTGTCTACAAGATAAAGAATATCCAATTAGGTTAACCAGCGTATACCCAAAAATCCCAGGGACTACATCTGCGATGCAGCCCCTGAATTTGGCGGTGCATGGTTGGTGACATCAATGCCGACAGTCAACGCTATCAAGGTTGGCAGAAACGCTCCCTGCTCTTGCTGGAGCGGTAAAAAGCACAAGAAATGCTGTCTGAGCTGAAGTCAACAACCGGTCTGCAGTACAGCCATCGTTTTGATTTACCAAAACCGTCTCACATCATTCACGTGCATTCAAACCGTAACCGGAAGGTCAGAAACACTGACCAATATCAAAAAAACCACCGGCTCTTTTAAGTAAAGTGCGCGCCGTGCCTGCCCACGGCAACGGTTCTACGGAATGGTCTGTTGCTCCTAATCTGGCAATGTACGGATTGCTCCCGCCCCAGGGACGCAAGAAGAACAAGCAGGCAGTAAAGCATCATGATTGTCTCGGCCCCGCTAGTGCGGGGTTTTGTTTTTCCGCCTCTTCCCGCAACGCACCACCCGGCACTCAGGCCTTTGCCCCTTATGGGAACCCTTCCGCCATTACGTTATCCGACATGACAGGAGTCATCGTTTATACGGTTGCAATAAAACCCGTAGGCTGCATAAGGATATTGCCATGAGTGAATTGATTCTGACCATTGAGCCCGGCCTGTACAGGAAAGCGCAGAAATATGCAGAGGAACAGGGCCAGAGCCTCACCCAGCTTGTAGAGAACCACCTGAAACATCTGATCGCCCGATGGTCGGAACCATCACTCGACACGCCTAATTCCCGGGATGAAGACATGATGGCAGATCTCGACCAGTATGCCCGTCGCCTTATGAAAGACCACTTGTAACGGCGATGCAGGCCTACCCATCAGTAGTCTTGACAGCTTTCTGGGTAGCGAAATAAAGCGGTAGCCAGCCCCCCCGTTTCGCTCACCTTACCGACTGACTGTCGTTACCCTCAGTCTTTTAGCGCATATGAGCCGTCTGGATTGCGTATTGCTACATGTGAGATATGTATAAAGTGCAGGGGAGGTTTCAGGCAAAGACTGATATTCTCAATCGAACTTATTGATCTCCCTGTACATGGTGCTTCAGGCGTTGTAGATGGAAAAGTTCGAAAGCCCCACTATGCAGCCAGACGAGCAAAATCTGGATGATTTACAAAGGGCGATGGAAAGTCAGACAAGATTGGCTGCCTATTACACCGCTGTTGGCAATAAACGTATGGCTGAGTATTGGGCGTGTAAGACCAGGGTGACTCAATGCCATTTAGAACAGATAAATATGTTTATTGAAGCCTGCAAGGATTTGTAATTACACCCCACACAGACATCGGCGTATTGAGTCGCTTTGCAAAAATAGTTTTCCGGCGGGATTGATTCAGGCCGGTCACTGATAAAAATACGCCTCGTTTTCGGGGCACGACTCATCAGGGAAAACCACATACAGACGGAAACCAGAGTGACGGCTCGGGAAAATGACATAACGGGATACCGTCACATGGCGTTTGCTCACACTTCGCCAGAACGGCACGGATATGATGCGATCAAGGGTCAGCTTTGCGCGGGTTACCTGTCAGCAACCTCATGATATTCAGAATCAGCTCATCATCCGCCATCCGGATAATTTTGCCGTATAGTCCGAACAGTTCGGCTTCCTTCAAAACATGGAGATGTATCGCAATGGCCGCATCCCGTTCATTCATCAAAAAGAAATTATCCGAAAAGGCATTGCGCCTGCCAGCCAGCATCAGCCACAGGAACTGTTCAAAATGACCGAGTGAGAAACAATGGATGTACCAGGCCGCAAAGCACTCATAGGGCGACGACAGTGAGGCCGCATTCATCCCTGCCATATGCGCTTCCATGGTTTGCCGTGTTGTACCAATCCTGACCATTCCCCGGCGCCCCTTGTGCGTCAGCAGGTACACCCAGCCAGAATCTTTTTTGTTGCTCATAGCCATTCTTCCTCCATGGCTTAGGCAACGAAAATAGTCATAAATTCCCCGCTATCCGTTTTTCCATGACCGGAGACCATTCCGTCTCATTGAACTGATAAACTGCTTGTCATCACTACACGTTCATAACAATCAGGCATCACAGCGACCAACCATGGCAGCACAATACGGCCAGACCTGGTGGGGCCAGCAATGGCTTTCCGCCTTCAACGGGATTGATTTCAGTAACCGCCTGCCAAGAGGGCGCCGCTATGCGGGCAATGGTTCGGTGTCGGAGATCACGATCAACGGCACAACCGTTACCGCACGTGTTCAGGGACGTCGCATAAGGCCTTACAAGGTATCCGTCAGGCTCGATGAATTTTCCGTTCAGGCACAGAAAACAATTCTTGAGTCCGTCAGCGAGAACCCGGCTGTACTGTCACGGTTGCTCAACCGCCAGCTGCCAGAGCAGACACTGGCGCTCATGACCCGCAACAAAATTGCCATCTTTCCACGCAACTGGAACGACATGAAGGCCAGCTGTTCCTGCCCGGACTGGGCCATGCCCTGCAAGCATATCGCGGCAGTGATCTACCTGATTGCCAACGAGATCGATAAAAACCCGTTCCTGGTGTTCCAGCTGCACGGGATGGATCTGATCAAGGCCCTGGAACAGCAATCCGGGGTCGCCATCTCGGGCATGGATGCCCCGCCGGCATACCTGGATCACTGGCACAAAGCGCCCGTCGTGAAAGACTGGCAACTGCCGGAACAGCCCGTATTGGATAACCTCGACCTGACCACCATTGAGCCGCTGGAAGAACGCCTGTTTGGCATTCTCACGGCAAAGCCCCTCTTTTATTCAAAAGACTTCCGGCAGGTCATGGCTGGCATCTACAAACGGGCCGCGAAGGTTGCCGCGGCCTTTGACAGCGATGCTGCGGACACCGTCACCACCGAACTCACTGATTTCGACCGGCTTTCGCTGGTGATCAACGACAACAGCGCGTTCATCACTATCGAAAGCGAAGGTAATGCCTCGATACCTGCTGACGCTATCGCCTGGCACCAGCGCCTGAAAAGCCTGCATACTGAACAGCGGCCTGATGCGGTTCAACACTACCATCACGCCCTCATGTGGCAGTTACTCTACCGACTGGCAATCCGCCTGGTCACCCGTCAGGCCTACGTGCCTGCGGTGTATGAACAAGGCCAGCAGGGCACCGTCGTTCTCTGGCGTCCCGCCCTGCTGAGTGCGCCGGTCAAAGCGTTACTGAAACCACTATATGCCGTCTGCCCACCTGACCTGGTGGTTCTGGAGCATACCTCTGAACGCCACAACAAACCGGTTCGCTATTATGCCGACGGCAAAACCCAGGTGGATGCCGCCCTGCACAACATCATCAGCTATTTCACCCTGGAAGCGCTGGCACAGTCACCGGGCAGGCTGGCCGCAGAATCCATTCCACAGCTGTTTTTCAGTAACACGCCGACACTGTTCGACAGTTTTGAAACCGCTGAATACCCGAAAGTGATCCGCCACTGGCTGAATCGGCTTTATTTGGGCGAGCGCACCCACCAGATACACCTGTTGGTGGAAGAACAGGTTGATGACCGGCTCTCCATCACCCTGCAGGTGGAGCACAAGGGGCAACTACAACCGTTTGAGCAGCTTTTTTCCAACAGGGCGCTGTCAGAAACCAAGGTCAGCGTATTGGCTGACCTTGCCCTGCTGGCCGAGTACCTGCCGGATATTGATCGGCTCTACAGCACACCAGACACTGAAACGCCCCTTCTCTACACGCTGGAAGCCTTCACCCCGATCTTTCTGAAAACCCTGCCTGCGCTGAAAATGCTGGGCATCCGGCTGGTGCTGCCAAAAAGCCTGCGCAACCTGGCCTACCCGAAACTCAACCTGTCCATCCGGGACAGCGGCAGCAACGAACCGGTCAGCTACCTCAACCTTGACCAGCTGCTGCAGTTTGACTGGCAGGTGGCCATCGGTGACAAGCGGGTGTCAGCGGAGGAATTCCTGCAGCTGGTGCAGGGCAGTGCCGGACTGGTCAGACTGCTGGACCAGTATGTCATGCTGGACGATACCCGACTGAAAGATCTGCTAAAGAAACTGAACGGCCTGCCCGAGTCACTCTCCCGTGTCCAGCTGCTCAAGGCCGGCCTCTCCGGTGAACTGGATGGCGCCACTGTCGATCTGGATGACAGCGCCAAGGCCCTGTTCGACCAGCTGCTCCGGGGAGAACCCACCCCACTGCCACAGGGGCTGGCAGCACAGTTGCGGCCCTATCAGCAACGCGGTTATGAATGGATGGCGCAGAACGCCCGCATCGGTTTCGGATCGCTGCTGGCCGACGACATGGGTCTGGGCAAGACCCTGCAGGTCATCACCCTGCTGCTGCACCAGAAAGAGAGCGGCCAGCTTGAGCGACACAAAGGGCTGGTCATCGCCCCCACCTCACTGCTCACCAACTGGCGCAAGGAAATTGAACGGTTTGCACCCGACCTGAAAGTACAGGTTTACCACGGCAGCCAGCGGGAACTGAAGTCAGACGACCATGACATTGTTCTGACCAGCTACGGTCTGGTGCGCTCAGACGCCGCCCGTCTTGGCAAGGCCCGCTGGCGAACCGTGGTCATTGATGAGGCCCAGAACATCAAGAATCCGGGCAGTCAGCAGACGAAAGCCATCAAGCAACTGAAGTCGGACATCCGCATCGGCCTGAGCGGCACCCCCGTGGAGAACCGCCTGCGGGAATACTGGAGCCTGTTCGACTTTTCCAACAAAGGCTACCTGGGCACCCAGAAGAAATTCCAGGATGAGTTTGCCGCGCCTATTGAGAAGGACCGCGACCGGGACTGCCTGGAGCGATTCCGTAAAATTACGGCGCCGTTTATCCTGCGTCGCCTGAAAACCGACCAGAGCATCATCAGCGACCTGCCCGCCAAGGTGGAAAGCAACCGCTACTGCAACCTGAGCCCACAGCAGGCCTCCCTGTACCAGAACACTGTCGACAACATCATGGAGGAGCTGGCATCCAGTGAAGAAGGCATTGAACGACGGGGAATTATTTTCAAACTGCTCAACGCCCTGAAACAGATCTGCAACACGCCGGCCCAGTTCATGGGGCAGAATGAAGCGGTTGTCGCCGAATCCGGCAAGCTTGCCACCTTTCTGGAAATTTGTCGCGAAGCCATGGAAGCCGGTGAGAAAATACTGGTCTTCACCCAGTACACCACCATGGGGGACCTGCTGGTCAAGAGTCTCAGCAGGGAGCTGGCTGTCGACGCCTCCTTCCTGCATGGCGGGCTGGCAAGGACAAAGCGGGACAAACTGGTGGAGGACTTCCAGAACAACCCGCGTTCACGAATGATGATCCTGTCCCTCAAGGCCGGCGGCACCGGCCTGAACCTGACGGCGGCCAGCCAGGTGATTCACTACGATCTCTGGTGGAACCCCGCCGTGGAAGCCCAGGCCACCGACCGGGCCTACCGTATTGGCCAGAAGAAAAATGTTCAGGTACACAGGCTGATTACCGAGAACACCTTTGAGGAGAAAATCGACGCCATGATCCAGAGTAAGAAAGAACTGGCAGATCTGACANACTGATGCCGGGGCCGCCTGTCGGCCCTAACATAATTCAGCAAGATAGATGTGATCACTGATGCCAGGGATTTGCACTTAGGAAACATATCAGCTTCTTTTTCACTAATAGAAATATATATGTTGCTTTTTGAGGGTATCGTATTAAATCACACGAAAAGCAACATATGAATTGCTTTCGAGCGACTACAATTTGCACTGAGAGTCCATATTGATCCACTTAGCGGACATTATTGTGACACTTCGCTGGATCAATACTTCCATTCATACAACGTCGCAAATACAAGGAACCAGCCGCTAGTTCATCACTGACATTCCCGCACCCGTTCCGGATGCGCCAGCCATTGGCATAACCGGCCTTCCTGACCATAGCGACGTGAAATGGCCAGCGCCTTGTGTGGGTAACGTTCGGCCAACCGCTGCAGACTGTGATTGAGGGTTTCCTGTGTATTTTCGCTGAGCCAGTTAGGGTAATGCAGGCCCAGCGTGGCACTGTTTTCCAGCACACGCTCCTCCCAGGGGCCGAGCCGGTCCGCCTCCAGAAGTGCCTTTTCAAAATCCTGATTGATCTGTGACTGCTGCGCCATGGCCATGGCATAGTCAGACCAGGCATAAGGCCACGCAGGGCGGAGTGCGATGGCGTCCCGCCAGGCACCGAGCAGCGGGGTCTTGCCGTCTGTTGTATCCATCAGGCCATACTGCTGCCCCCAGTCCAGCACACGGGCTTTCAGCACCCACTGTTCCGGCGCATCAGGCAGTAATTCTATTGCCCGCCTTGCACCATTCAGGGCAACCTCGTAATCCTTTGAGCGCAGCGAGAATTCATCAGGTTGCTTCGCCTGCTTCTCCCGCCAGAAATCCAGGTAGGCTTCTGTCTGGTTATTGTACGCGCCGGCCTGTACCAGCTTTCTGGCCTCATTGGCGGCAAAGCCGAGCAGGGTCAACCCAGCCACCACAACGATCAGCATGCGAAACCGGATGTTTGAGAAAGCTTTCATACCTCTGCTCCAAACAGGGATTCGGTCAATTGCCGCGGAAGTGTATCGGTCAGCAGATCCCTGACACCGACCCCATACCACTCCTGCAACGTATCGGCGGCCGCTTTCATGGCCGGTGGTCGCCTGACAGCATGGTGGGCATCGGATGCGACAAACTGCACCAGCTCACGATCCAGCAGCCAGCGGGCGGTATCTTGTGCCTGTCCGCCGAAGTGCCCCGCAACGGAGCCTGCTGTCAGCTGGAATAACGCACCGCGCTCAACCAGCTTCAAGCTTCGCTCCGGGTAGCGCATCAGCTCCTTGTTACGCTCAGGGTGCGCAATGACCGGGCGGACATTCTGGCGCTGCAGCCACGCCAGAAGGTTATCCAGCCCCACCGGAACCTGCTGGTGCGGCATTTCCAGCAGCACACTGTCACTGCCTTGCCACTGCCCAACCAGGGGCACCCTGCCCCGACGCAGCTGTACCATGAATTCATCGCTGACCCGCACTTCAGCCGCCATGGCCAGCCGCAGCGGAATCGACGCCTGGCTGGCAGCCTGTTGCAGGGCGGCAAAGGCGGGACGGATGGTATCGATATCGTTGTCATAGCGCCCGGCATGCATATGGGGGGTGCACACCACCTGCGTGATGCCGTCAGCAACCGCCAGGCGAAGGAGGTCCAGGGCGTCGGCCATTTCGGCAGCCCCGTCATCAATGCCGGGAATGATATGGTTATGGATATCGATCATGGAGGGAACAGCAGCCTTCAGTCAGGAAAAACCGGTAGCGAAGATTACCGGTTCCTGACGTAAAGCGAAACAGCAAAAAGACAGAGCGAACAATGCTGTCAGAAAAACAACACTCCGCAAAAATGATGTGAGGGGAAGGGAAATCCAGGGCGCTCGCTGAGCTAAAACTTATAGAGACGTTGAAGATGCAGTACGTTCACAGGGAAGTTAATCATGCAGTTTATTTCCGAACGATATCGTCAGCGAGCGGCCACGGTTGCGTGGCTGCTGTTTACCCTGACAGTGACACCCGCCCGGGCGATCAACAGTGATTACAGCAACTGCCGCCACGACGACCGCTATATTCTCGGTAATCATGAAACCGTCACCCGGCTGGATCAGCATTCGGTCAGACTGACCAGCCTGATTGACTCCGGTTCAACAATCTCCTCCATGGACGCCCACGACATTGATGTCAAAACCCATACCAACGGCAGCCGCTGGGTCTACTTCAATGTACCGAACACTAACGAGAACCATGATGTCATGATCAAGATGGTCAAGCCGCTGGTGCGCTATGCCTGGATCCAGACCCACAGTGGAAAACCCCAGAAACGCCCGGTCATTCGCGCCACCATCCAACTGGGACCACTGACATTACCCACCGAGTTCAGCCTGATCCGGCGCTCGCCCTTCAAGGAACGCCTGCTGCTCGGCAAGAACACCCTGGAGGGCGTTGCACTCATCGATATAGGGGGAGAAAACCTGCTTTCAAAAAATTGCGAGCTGGTGTCACGGTAGACTCTACTGCGTGCGCCTATCCTTGCTCTCCTGCACAGGACAGCGCGGCGTCAATCAGTTGCATTGACAACAGTAAAACCCATAAAACCCCGAGCCATTACCGGGCTCAAGCTGGCTATAACGATGTTCCCCCAACAGCTAAAGCGCGTTGCAAACTGGTAGAAGCAGGTCATTTCTGCCGGTGCCAGATGTCAAATTGACTCGCCATCAGGGGAAACAGCCTTTCCACCTCAGACATTACCCATTCAAGCTGCATGGCTTGCCGATCGCAGATCCACAATTTACGACCAGTCACATGGGCAAGGTGTTGTGTTGGCTATTGGTCATTCATTGCTTATGTCCCACCTTGTTATCACTCAGTCGAACACCGGTGTTACGAGCCTCGTTGTGAATAGCCTCCCTGTCACGTCCCCGGCGGTAAATGACCAGATCTATCTTCTGGTCGCCGATCTTTATCTTAATGTCCACCAGGGCTTGTAGTTTTGCCTCTATCACTGCATCCGGGGCCTGCAAGCTGGTTTCCAGATAAAGGTCAATATCACCCCCACGCTGCATGTCATACGCCCTGGAACCAAAAAGCCAGACCTCTGTATCTGCACCAAAATAATGCTGCAGCACCTGGCAAATAATGGCCGCATGTTCGTCGGTTATTCTCATGGTTTCATTCATCCAACCCTCGCCGGGAATGTCTCTACAAAGCAATCATCAACCGATATTTTTCCCTGTCCGGAAACAGTGTGCAGTAAAATCGACTAACGAATATTGCGGAATTTGTACAGAACAGTGTGGACCGGAAAAAATCCCCGGACAGTGTACAGATAAAGGGCGGAATACCTAACCGCCTAAACACCGGTAGTTGATCTTAGCGACACTGAAATACGAACTACAACAGCCCTTTATTTTCCTCATATACCCTATTGATCTGGGCACTGATCTCTTTAATCCTCATAGTTTTCACTCCCAGTTCTTTGCCGCGATCTGACCACCCTGCCAGCACATCGCAAATCATCTGCAAATCCTTCTGAGCCTCCTTCCACGATGCATAGTTGGCATAGGAAGCCAGCTTCTGAACCGTTTTCAACGGAGGTTTGGAACCATACCCACCAAATGCCATGGAGTGTTCATTGCAAGGGGTCGGGCTGAAGGTAACATCGTACATTGGCGACGGCTGCCATTGCCCGGAGTCTGACATCAGGAACGACCAGTTTTTTGTATGATCATCCTGATTAACGGCAAACAGGTTAAACATAGCCCTCAGGAACTGCACCCGACCCACTGCCGGGCTTTGGCACAGTATCTGGCTGGCCTTAATGAGGTCCTCATAATCCATGGACGGCTGACGAAAATCAGCATCAAGCAAACCACACAAGGTCTGCATATGCTTGCGACCAGAAGACACCCCCTCTACACAATCAAATCGCTTTACGGCCAACCAGGTATGTCCACTTTCCTGAGGGAAGAGCCTGTGCTCCGGCACATCAATACCACACTGCGTGGCCATATCCAGCCAAGCCGCCTCACACAGCCCTTCATCATGCCCCAAGGCCAGCTTTGAAGACGTGAATTTAACCAACCAGGGCTGACTTTTTGCCCCATTCTCAGCAGTGAATACCTGCTCCGGATTTTCAGGGTCAAAATAGATCAATGCCTTCGGTCTGGCACCACCGGATCCACCGGCATTGGCCAGCGCCTGGAGTACCTCATCCGTCTGTCCATCAAAAACCAAAGCAGCCTGTTCACCTAGCGTGGCCATCTCAGTCAGGCCTTCTTCACTTCCACTATCCATAGCGGGGGTGTAGTGCAATGCCCCCGTTCCGCGCCTGCCGATATAGGCCAGACGATCCATTGGGGTAATGCTGTGAGGCGATATTCCCCGCTGCCGGAAGACCCGATCCATCAGTAGCATGCCCCAGCCATCTGGAAGGGAATCAGAAAACAGCCCGTGCAAACCGCCATGGGGAGTCTTAGGCGCCTTTGTCAGACTGTTATCAAATGGCAAGCTAAAGGGAGAAAGACTCTGCCAGCACTCAAGATAAGATGGATCATATTGAAAGAACGTCCCCTGTTGGTTCTGCGCCAACTCACCGACCAGAGTATCGCCCCCATCAGACAGACGACGCCAAACCTGCAGGTGTCGAACATTTGCTCTGTTCATGCTCAACTCCTGAGGACATCATTGATTGAACGAGGCTGGGATTGTATTAATTTATCCTCTGCCTGTTTCGCAAGATCAACAAAAGAGCCAAGATCCGCAACCGACTGCCACAACAAAAGAAATTGCCGCAGGGAGATCTGCCCTGTCGTCTCAAATTTTTTGATTGTCGGCTCAGGAACCGTGCTCATTTCTGCGAGCGCCTTGCGGGAAAGCTTTTTAGTTTTTCTCAACAATCTGACCGAATCAGCCAAACGCTGTTGAATATCAGGCGCAGTTACCAAAGAGAGAAGAGCCATCACTCATCCAAACTCAACACTATATAGATATAATAGTATCTATAAATGGACAATAATCAAATATATAGACACTATTATATCCATATAGTTCAATGAATGTACTAGTTGAGGGTACTATGTCGCAAAGCATGACACGCTCAGAGCTATACCGCGCCCTTTGGTCAAAAACGAGAAAGGCCCTGGCAGAAGAATGGGAGCTTCCTGCATCCATCATTACAGAAGTTGCTAAATCAGCAGATATCCCCCTGCCTCCGCCAGGTTATTGGACCCTCGTAGAATTAGGAAAGGATTTCACCATTTCCCTTCTGGAGGGGAATATTCAGGAGGTGATCACACAGCCTCCTGCGCTATTTCAAAGACCGAAAGTGGCCTATACAAATACCAGCGAAAAGCAATCAGCGCATGAATGCTGTAACCATTGATGACGTCACTATCACATTCACAATTTCAGAGCAGCGAAAGCAGGTAAAAACAAAAAGTGACTCCTATTGGAGGGAGTGGGAATACAGCTATGGATCAACGGTAAGTACTCAAAAACCGGTACATAAGGCGATTTTACGTTCTGCCGCCTAAGCTCATCCCCATGTTCACACTACCGCCTGAAGATCAGTCGCCCAACCTGCTTGAGTTTATAGCTCAACAGCAGGAGCAGATTGTTCGGCTTCAGGAGCTTGTTATTCAACAACAGGCACGGATAGAAACCCTCGAAAACGAGATTACGCGCCTGAAGAATCTCAGTGCAA
>NZ_BAABFL010000063.1:0-8312 GCF_039540975.1 Kistimonas scapharcae | reverse complement strand
AAAGCGAAACTTTGTCAGTGTCGTAGCTCTGGCTTGTGCTTTTGTCTGGTTACCAATGTGAAACGTCAACAGCTCCTAGTTTTCCACAAAATGTCGACAACGGTTTGAGTGTCGCCAAGTAAGGCAGTAATAACACAAATACAGATGGATGTGTTTAAACCGTCCATCGGGAGACAAGAACCCGTTATGGCTCGCAGACAACCAACGCAGGCCAATGTGGCTACTGGATTGTTGGGATTTTTTGCGCTTCTCTTTGTGCTTGGCGCGATCGATGGTAACTATATTTTAAAACTGTTGTTAAGTATGAGTGTGGCTGTACTTGCTGCATTTCTATTGCTTGAGCGCCTTGGCAACAGCCATTCATTTACATCGACGAATTGGGGCGCTGACGATAGCAAATATCGTTATTCTGCTTCTGGTGGCAAACCAAGCTATACATTTCATCAACAGACTGTCGATGAGACGGCGCCAGCAGTATGGACGTTGAAGCTGCTACAGAGCATGGAGTGGCTAGTATTTGAACAGCTGGTGGCCTCCTATTTCAAAATGAGAGGAATGAAGGCTGAATTGACTGGGAGTGGCGCGGATGGCGGTGTAGATGTAAAGGTCACGACACAAACCACCCAGGCAAAGCGTCAAATCTATGTGCAATGTAAAGCTTGGTCGAAGCAGATGGTAGGTGTGAAGCCGGTCCGTGAGCTTTATGGTGTAATGATGGCAGATAAAGCGGACATGGGGATTTTGATAACCACCAGTACTTTTACGGAGGATTCTTTACGGTTTGCGAAGAACATCCCGTCACTCCGTCTTATTAATGGTGAGCAATTTCTTGCCTTGATGAAAAAGTTACCTGCAGATCAACAACAGGCACTGCTGACCCAGTTTATCCGTGGTGATTATAAAACACCGTCCTGTCCTAAATGCAGTATCAAGATGGTATCTCGGCGTAGCCAAAAGCGAGGGTTTGATGCGAAGCCATTTTGGGGGTGTCGAAACTTTCCCCGGTGCCGTCAGACCATGCAGATGAAAAGAGATCAGGCTGCGTAGGTTGTATTGTTGACTTGGCAGGGTGTGCTCTTACGAGCTTCGCTCAATTTATTCATTGAGCCTGCTCTGTTGTTTCATTACGCCTCAGAATCACATAATCCTCGCGGGTTTCATAGACCGGTATGACAACGGTGGCGAGAAAGCCTTTGTCTCCCCGTTCAATCAGGAATTGCACGGTCTGACCCGCCTTCAGGGTTTTGAACCCTTCCATCTGGATCACGCTGTAATGAATGAAAATATCTTCCTGGCGAGATTCCGAAACAGGGTTGATAAACCCCAGTCCTTTGGCGTTGCTGAACCATTTGACAGTGCCGGTCAGGTATTCCATTGCCTGAATTCCTGTTGTTTTTTTGAACAGGATACCGAGTCATGTCCGGGTAATGCAATAGTGTCTCAAAAACAGCGTCTTCAGCCCGAAGACGCCTGTCGTTCGGGAAAGAATTAACTCTTGTGGTTGACCGCTTCCTTGAGCATCTTGCCTGCTTTGAAAGAAGGAATTCTGGCTGCGGCAATCTGAATGGGCTGGCCGGTTTGCGGGTTACGTCCGGTGCGGGCAGCGCGTTCATTGACGCTGAACGTACCAAAGCCCGTCAGTTGAATGGCGTCGCCTTTGGCCAGGGCTTCCTGGATATTTTCAAGGGTGGCCTTGAGTGCACGTTCTGCCTGGGCCTTGGACAAATCAGCCTGCCGGGCCAGCAGTTCAATCAGTTGAGCCTTGTTCATGGGGTTCCTCGCGTTCGGTGGTTCTTTGCCGGTGTATGGTTATGGTTGCGTCCGGCGGCGACAGACTATGGCAGTGAACCACCTTAATTCAAGTGTTCACCCCTCGTTTTTACTGAATTTCCGGTCTGCCTGCTGCTAACATGGGCTAACACTGCCGTTAACCCTGTCATGAGCCCGTATGTACGCAACCAGTAACCCCGCCCACTCTTTCGACCGCACGAATGACCACCAGCCGGTTATACGACTGGAAGGCAGTATTGAACGGGTTACCTTTCACAGTGAGGAGAGCGGCTTCTTTGTTATCCGGGTCAAGTGCAAGGGACAACGCGATCTGGTAACCATGACGGGCAGTACACCATCGGTGACACCCGGTGAGTTTGTTGAAACGGCCGGTATATGGATCAATGATCCCAAGCATGGCGTACAGTTCAAGGTTCAGCACATCAAGACTGTGACGCCGACCACCCTGGAAGGCATTGAGAAATACCTGGGTTCCGGCATGGTAAAGGGTATTGGTCCGCACTTTGCCAAACGGCTGGTCAAAGCATTCGGCGAGGCGGTCTTCGACATCATTGAAGAAACCCCGGACCGGCTGACGGAGCTGGAGGGCATCGGTAAAAAACGACGGGAGAAGATTACCTCCGCCTGGTCGGAACAGAAGGTTGTCAGGGAGATCATGGTTTTTCTCCAGTCCCATGGTGTGGGCACGGCCCGTGCCGTCCGTATCTACAAAACCTATGGAGACCAGGCCGTCGCCAAGGTTCAGGAGAACCCTTACCGGCTGGCGCTGGATATACACGGCATCGGTTTCAAAACAGCGGACCAGCTGGCCATGCAGCTGGGCATTGACCGGGTTTCCCTGATTCGCGCCCAAGCCGGTGTCCGCCATGTGTTGCAGGAGTATTCCGGCGAAGGGCATTGCGCCCAGGCCTTTCAATCGCTGGTGGACGCCTCAGTCAAACTGCTGGAGATTCCGGAAGCCACCATCAAGCAGGCCATCCAGATGGAAATGGATGAAGAACGCCTGACACCCGAGACCATCAATGGCGAACCCTGCCTGTTTCTCACACCACTGTATCGTGCCGAACGGGGCGTGGCCAATCATGTGCTTCGTTTGTCGCAGGGGGAATCAGACTGGGCAGCAATAGATCTGGACAAGGCCATCCCGTGGGTGGAGGCGAAAAACAATATTCAGCTGTCGTCTTCGCAAAAAGAGTCTGTAGCGCTGGCCGTGCAAAAGAAATTCTGCATTATTACCGGTGGTCCCGGTGTGGGCAAAACAACGGTGGTCAACAGCATCCTGAAAATCATCGCCGCCAAACGCGCCCACGTTACACTCTGTGCACCCACGGGACGTGCAGCCAAGCGGCTGTCAGAATCCACCGGCCAGGAAGCCACCACCATTCACCGGCTGCTGGAGTTTGATCCCAAGGCATTCGATTTCAAGCGTAACGCCGACAATCCGCTGGAAACCGACCTGTTGGTCGTGGATGAATCCTCCATGGTCGATATTGTGCTGATGAACCAGCTGCTCAGGGCGGTGCCTGATAATGCCGCGGTGTTGCTGGTGGGTGATGTGGATCAGCTGCCCTCCGTCGGCCCGGGCTCGGTACTCAGCGACCTGATCGATGCAGGCAGTTTGCCGGTGGCGCGATTGACGGAAATTTTCCGGCAGGCGGCAACCTCGCAGATCATCACCGGCGCCCACGCCATCAACCGTGGACAACCACCCAGGCCAACCCGCAAAGGTGATGAGACAGATTTCTACTACCTGACCGTGGAAGAGCCGGAAGAACTGTTCAGCAAACTGATGGCCGTGGTCACCCGGCGATTGCCCGAACGGTTCGGTTGCGATCCGGTAAAAGACATCCAGGTGCTGGCCCCCATGAACCGTGGCGGACTGGGGGCAAGAAGCCTGAACGTGGCGCTTCAGGAAGCGCTGAATGCCGACGCTCATCCCAAGGTGACCCGGTTTGGCTGGACCTTTGCGCCGGGCGACAAGGTGATCCAGACCGTCAACAACTATGACAAGGAGGTATTCAATGGCGACATCGGTACCGTGACCGCCATTGATGTGGAAGAAGGGGAACTGATGATCCGCTTTGACGAGCGCGAGGTGAATTACCAGGTCAGCGAGCTGGATGAAGTCTCCCTCGCTTACGCTACGACCATCCATAAAAGCCAGGGATCGGAATACCCCTGTGTTGTCATTCCGATGGCCATGCAGCACTATACGCTGCTGGAACGCAACCTGCTCTATACTGGCGTCACCCGCGGCAAGCAGCTGGTGGTGTTGATCGGCCAGCCCAAGGCTGTGGGTATGGCGGCAAGAAACCGAAAATCTACGCGACGGTTGACTAACCTTCAGAGCCGATTAGGTTAACTTGCCCATTGCAGGTTGGAGGCATTTTAAGTTGTGCCGGTTTACTGTCGGCGGTGAGACACCCTATGTTGTTTTCTATTCCAAACCAAGTCGAGAATTTACCACTGGTCTGTAAGTTGCCACAGGAGGATGGAGGTGAACGCTCCTTTCCTGTGGGACTGTCATGCTGCGAAAACCCCTTGTGCGATTGCTCGGCGATGACGTTGGCTCTTTATGAGGAACCATTGAGCGATAAGCGACGACACACGATTACGCTGGATGTTGTTACACGGTGCCAGAAAGGTTCTGCCAAATCTGACGTTTCAGCGGTTTGTCGTCAAATGTACGAAAATATGACAGACGATGATTGGGTGTTGTTGAACAAGATCTATCTATCGCAGAAAACAGCCATCACCCAATGTGCGGATCTGGATGGTTTATCGCCAGATTTTCCTGTTCAAGAGATTGAAGAATCTTCATCCCTTATCTTTTATAACGAAATATTGCCGTTTCAGCCTGCAACGATTGTTGACTATCGGGATACCCGGTTGCAGGTGCTTGATATGTATTGCGTAAAGCGGTCATGCCATTGTCATCAAGTGCATTTGTTGATCGAGCCATTTGATGAGGCAAGTGGCGGGACTCAGGATGCAGATCGCCCACTTCATGTCGTAGTGGATCTTGGTCATGGCCACTATAAGGTCGAAGATCAAGGTCAGCTGGGCATTAAGCCTGAGGTGGTGATGCCGTTGGTATTCAAGTCTGCCGGGCTGAAGTTGTACAAGCAAAGATACCGGCAAATGAGACGCTGGAATAACGCATGTCAGGAACGGATGCGCTCGAAAGCTGGAGAGTCGTTGGATATAGGTGCGTTGCTCCCTCCGGTAGTGATGGTGAAAGCGAGCAGAAATGATCCATGTCCTTGTGGGAGTGGGAAGAAGTACAAGAAGTGCTGTCTGACTTGATTGTAAAATAGGGGTAGGGAATATGAGCAATAAGCATGTGAATAGCCCATCCTGGATGAATCCTGCCCAAAGGCGTACCCCAGTCACTCTGGGGTAACATGAATTACATGTTTAAAAATCTTCTGGTTATGGAATGCCCAATTGAGGTCAATTGAATGGATGTTTTGATATCAGCCACCAATGCTTTTTGCAAATACCTGAAGATAGATCTTGAAAGACTACCCAGTCCTGATGGCAAAAAAGTAGGTACCCAATCGATTCGAACCACACAAGATTGTATTGCCTGGCAAGTGCATGCTGTCAAACGGTACTGCACTGATGGCTACTTAATGTGGGATGTCATTGCGGTGGAGGCTCGTAGCCGTTATACCATGCTGTTTTCCAATCCTGGTTTTGAAGATTTAAAAGGATTTATTGACCGTTTCCTGCAATGCTGGGCAGAGCAGTGTGTTCATATGGCCATCGAATGTGGCGCTGTGACCGAAACCAGCACTCGGGATATGTTTGATCAATTCCTGGGTACGTCTATGAAACTGATGTTTTTCAAAAATACGGATTTGAGTGTGAATGGCCATGTCACCGACGCTGAGCAGTGGCTGCTACAGGCTTATGATCGGTATGACATAGATATTATGAACGAAGAGGAAGCATTCGGTCTGGGACGGCAAATCAACCAATTCCGAAAAAAGGCCAAACCTTATCCGGGAGCGAGAAATAAGGAGTCCTTTCTACCTATGTCACGCATGGTGGATGACTGGCTATACCGCTTTGCCAAAGGCCTCTCTGAGTGGGAGTACCCCGAGACCAAAAGCGGTGATTTTCCCAGCCCTTTTTTGTCCAGATTGATGGCTCCCACAAAGCTCAGTCTATCCGATAATGTTGTAAATCTGGATGAGGCGCGCCGGAAGAAACAGAGGGTATAGGTGAAAAAGTCTGTGAAATGGACATCCAGTTCTCAGTTCTATAACAATCAGTCATAGTCAGGCGTGTCCGCCCCGAACCATGAAATCACTGTTGCCCCTGTTACCCAGACAGCCATGGCTAACATTATCTGGCTGCGAAGCGTCACTATCTGGTCGTGAAATAAAACCGACGGCAGATCCGGCGGTGAGTGAAAATAGTGCCGGTAATTCAGCTTATCGGTATACAGGAGAGGTCAGGTAGGAGCTTCTACATGGCTATTATGATCGACTACTGGGGGCTCAGGGGTTGAGAGTCATTAATGGTTTCCTGTAACCATGTATTCTGATATTTCGGCCATCTCTCTGATAGAGAGGTGATCAACTAAGTTTTTTTCTCTATAATGTTGCACTAGGTGCTATATTTGTTGTCAAAAGGGTTGTCCTGAGCCGTGAGAGTCTTCAAAACCCGTTGGTTTCAGCGTTGGGCCAAGAAAGAGGGGCTTTCTGATAAAGTACTTATGGCTGCTGTCCAAGAGATGGAGCAGGGGCTGGTTGATGCCGACCTTGGCGGTTCGGTATATAAAAAGCGTGATTCCGCTAATGGGGAAGGGAAAGCGAGGAAGTAGCAGAACGCTTCTGGCTTTCAGGATGGGTGAGTGTGCCTTTTTCATCTTTGGATTTTCCAAGAATAAACAGGCCAATATTGATCAAAAAGAGGAACGGGCCATCAAGCTGCTGGCTCGTGAGTTTTTGGGGTATACAGAACATGCCCTGAAAAAGGCACTGGATGCCGGTGAATTAGTGGAGATCCCGTATGAGTGAGTTATTGAATGCAGTCCATGAGACCGCCAAAGGCTTATATGATGCAGGTGTTATGGATGCCACTACCATGCACGAGTTCGATGCTTTATGCCTGACGCCAGTGAAAGAGCTTGCACCGCAGCAAATCAAGCATTTGCGGCTGAAATGCAAGGCAAGCCAGTCAGTGTTTGCGGCATTTCTGAATGTCAGTCCATCGACAGTACAGAAGTGGGAAAGTGGTCAGAAGCGGCCAAACGGGCCGTCTCTTAAATTGTTGAACCTGGTGAGGGATAAAGGGCTAAATGTTCTAGCCTGATCATCGGAGATGGAAATAGAGAGCGGAAGCTCTTGCCCAGATAGCCGAATCATCACAACTGACAGGGACTCAACTGTAGAGAATAAATGGTTGCCTGCTACCCAACCACCTTTGGGTAACATGAATAGTATGTTCATACGGACCATTTTCGGTCACTGACAGCTGATTCCAGATCGGTTTTCTCTCCTAGGAATCAGTGCCTGTAAATGATGTTGCCAGCAGTGTATTTTCCTTTCTCAAGCGGGAGAGAAGGATATGTTGAGCTTGTGACCGGTGGCTTTGGCATATTTTTTCAGCATGCCGAGACTTGGAAGGGTTTTGCTGTTTGCGCTTTCAAGTCGGCAAATGCTTGTTTTTTGGGTGCCTATTGCCTTGGCGACTTCTTCCTGGGTCATTCCTGCCTCTTGGCGCATACGAATGAGTTCGCGGCGCAGGCCAAAGAATTCTTCGCGCTCTGCTAAAGCTTTCTGAACATCTTCGTTGGCCAGAGCATTTTTCCGGTACTGTTTATAACTTAACTTTGCCACTTTTCACCTCCTTCAAACGCTGGTAGCCAAGTTCTAGATCTTTCTTGGGCGTTTTCTGTGATTTCTTTTGAAATACATGCAGGATCACAACCTTGTTTTCTTTTATTGAGCAGAATAATCCACGCCCCTGTCCCTCTGATCCATGGGCTCTGATTTCATATAATCCTTTTCCCATTGATTTCGTATGTGGCTCACCAAGTGCCGGACCATATATCCCAACCTGATCAAGCAGGTCAATAAAATCAGCCTGAATGCCTGCGGGAAGATTTTCCATAGCTCTCATGACCTTCTCACTGTAAAAGTGGATGTCCCATAGTGCTTTTTTCATAGATAGCAGGTTAGCAATAATGTTAACCTGTTGCAAGAGAAATTCCTTATGTACACAGGATTCCCACCGACAAGAGGGGTCTATAAATTGAAAAATTGAAATTAGATATATGTGGGTGATGTTTATATTGCTAAAGGTTTTGTAGAAAGTGAATGCATCCCTGTTACCCAACCACCTTTGGGTAACATGAATAGTATGTTCATACGGACAATTCGGTCACTGATAGCTGATTCCAGAACGGTTTTCACGCCTAGGAATCAGTTGCGTATTCTGGCACAACTTGAACACCGATTCTGGTAACTCTTGAACACCCATTCTGGTAAGTCTTGAACACTGATTCT
>NZ_BAABFL010000062.1:0-9666 GCF_039540975.1 Kistimonas scapharcae | reverse complement strand
ATACTAAGCAGGAAATTCACCTTAACACTCACTACGATAATCTGATTAGATTATCATCTCACACAGGTCATTTTGGATCGGTGGAAAGTGGACATTTTAAATCGGTGCTGACAGGGACGGGACAAGAAGCGTCCTCCAGCCATTGTGGTGACCCTGTTCTCTCCATCCAAGCCGAGAGACCGTTCCCATTACGAAACTTTTTCCAGCTATCACCAGTCGCTTTATCGTTATGTTGAGCCGACCAGTATTACCCCGTGGGCTAAACCGGCGCGAGATCGGGCCCTGCATGCGGCACTGATTACACTTGTTCGATTAACGGATCATCTTCGTGCCAATGATATGGCCGGGGCTTTCGATAAGGGCAATCCGGAATTTCAATCTTTGCTGGCATCATTCAAGGGCCGAGTTCGTGAGGCAGCATCTGATAGAGACCAGGATGAGATTGATGATGTGATAAACCATATCGACAGATTAGTCCTCGATTGGCACAAGCAGGCTAAGGACGGCATGGTAAATCGGTATGAGTCTTACAAAAGTGGCTCCCAGTTCAAACCATTGATGAAGCCCTATGGCTCATCCAAAAAAGATAATGCCTGGCCCACACTTAATTCTATGAGAAATGTTGATACAGAAACTACGGTTTGGGTGAAAGGAGAAGATCAATGAGTTCAGACAGAAGTTTGCGGAGTTCGCAGCTTATTTCACCCTACGGACCCGGAGCTATTGTTGATATAGGAGATGAGTCTCTTTTACTGACAGATCTGGCAGACTGGCCAAGGAAACTTGAGCCCATTGATATGCCCAGACTTACCAGTGAATTGAGAGTACGCACACTGAAAGCACCACCGAAAAACCCTGATTTCGGTAGTCCGCAAAAGTGGGACATGATCAAGGCTATCCGTTTTCCACGCTGGATGTTTTGTCCATGTTGTCGGCGGCTGGAAGAGTGGAAAAATGACACAGGCTTGACTCACAATGGCAAACCTGTGTGTCGTAATTCCGACTGTAAGAAGAGATCCCTGGTTCCCATGAGGTTTGTCGCTGCTTGTGAGAGTGGGCATTTGGCGGATGTTCCGTGGAATTTTTGGGCACACTCTGGTGCTGGCAAGAAAGGAAGTTGCAAACAGAGTGAAGCCCGGCTTTTCTTCCGGTCTGACAATAGCAAGGGCAGTGGTCTGGATGCTCTGTACGTTGAGTGTAAAGAGTGCAAGAGCAAACGAAACTTGGGAGATATTGCCAATCCTGATGCTCTTAAGTCCATGAATGTAAAGTGTCAAGGTAGCCAGCCTTGGGAAAAATGGGAGTCCTGTGACAGTCCTCTGGTGGTTCTGCAGCGAGGAGCCAGCAATCTTTATTACGCTATTGTCCGTTCTGCACTGGATATTCCGGTTGGTAGTGGTGGCGGACATGGGGCGTCTTTGCTTGAAGATATGAAAGAGCACCCATTATTTAGCAGTTGCCAGAGCAAAATGGATCAGGGTAAAGAGGCTGTTGCCAGAGATCTTGCTGAGGATATTGCTGCAGATCTGGAGTGTTCAGTAGATGATGTAATTGCTGCGATGACAGTACAGGATGAAGAAGAGGGAGCAAGACGGATTCCCGATAATGAAGAATTACAGGTTGCTGAATGGGCAGTGCTTTCATCTGCTGATGTTGAAAGCCTGACCAATAAAAATTTCGTTGCCAGAGTTGAAAAAGATCAGCCTTCCCATGACTGGGGGTTGAGTAAACTCATCAGCCGAGTCGTTTTATTGGAAAAGCTCAGGGAAGTCAGGGCTTTTTGTGGTTACGAGCGAGTGAAGCCCGGTGTTGCCGTTATACCACCTGCTGGTCGTCACAACGATATTACATGGCTGCCTGCAATCCAGGTATTTGGGGAAGGCATTTTTATCGAGTTTAATCAGCATGCCCTGAAAGAATGGGAAGCAAAGGCCAGTGGCTTTATCAAAAACCGCATTGATCCTATGAGTAAGAAACACTCTGAAGGCAAGGTTTCATATTTGCCATCTCCGTCATCACGGCTGGTGCTGCTGCACACTTTTGCCCATTTGCTGATTCGTCAACTCAGTTTTGAATGTGGTTATTCTAGCGGCTCTATCCGGGAGCGTATTTATGCCGAGGACGGGCAGGCTGGCGTATTGATCTATACAGCGGATTCCGATTCAGAAGGCAGTCTGGGTGGACTGGTTCAACAGGGTGAATTAAAGCGGTTGTATCCGGTGATCGCTGCGGCCCTGGACCAGGCTAGTTGGTGTTCCAATGATCCGGTTTGCAGTGAAATGGAAACCCAGGGAGTTATGGGGCTGAACAAGGCAGCCTGTCACTCTTGTACATTGGTGTCTGAAACCAGCTGCACTATGAATAATCTGTTGCTGGACCGTAAGTTGTTGTTGGGTGATGAGACAGGCAAAGGTCTGTTTACAGAAGTATTGGCTCACATCAAGGAAGGCAGGTAGTTGTTGCTATGAAGATGCCCAATTCGCGCCAGATCAGCGAAGAGCAGGAAGATGTCTACGAAGAAGCACCAATGGATGGTTCGGTCATTGTTATCGGTCCACCGGGAACCGGTAAAACCGTCATTGCATTTTTACGGGCACAGGCACTGAGTCGGCGTAAAAAATCGCCTCAGGTGCTGATGTACAATAAAGTACTGCAAAAATACACTGAAAATGCCGGTTCTGAAGATGGTATATCATCCAATACGCTGTTGAGTTGGGCGTATAGCTGGTGGAAAGCTCATGAGATAAAAAGCTTCAGTGAGTCTGCTGACAGGGTTTACCTTGATTGTCCATACGATGAAAAAGAAGAAGCCAAAGCGTTGGGCGCGCGATGGGATCCATCAAGAAGAAAATGGTATGTAGATGGACAGACTGTTAAAGCGAACACAGATGAGTTCTCTCGCTGGCTGGATTCTGTTCCTCCAAAACTGGCAGATTACCAATATGACTGGGAAGCCATGCTGGAGGCTGCAGCCGAAAGGGGAGCGATGAACGATTGGGGGCACCTTATTATTGATGAGGCCCAGGACTTTCCAAATGAGATGTTCCACTTTCTGCGTTATGTGGCTCGTAGGGTGGATAATGGTGGCTTGACTATTCTAGCTGATGAAAATCAGCGCCTGCAGGAGGATAATTCCAATATTGAGCAAATTCACAAAGGGCTCGGTATCAAGCTTGATGACACCTCAAGAAGTTTCAAATTAACTGAAAACTTTCGAAATACACGACAAATAGCAGAACTGGCAAGCACATTTTATGTGGGTTTATCTTCAGGACAACCCAGCCTGCCCAAGCGGCAAGGTAGTAAGCCAGAGCTGGTGAAAGCTGGCTCACTGGTTGCGCAAGTGGAATACATTGTTCGTATATTGAGCAATCGTGCTATCGGAGAGGTAGGCGTTTTTACACAGAACGACTCGATGAGAAAGAGGTTCTACGATCTGTTGCGCCATCGATTACAGGGGCAATATGATGTTCAGACTTATTCATCCAGAGATGAAGTCAACCATGGGGCAGAGCGACTGGTTTTTGACCGGTCCGGAATGTTGACTGTGATCAACCGGCACAGTTGTAAAGGCCTTGAATTTGATATGGTGTTTATCCCTGAGCTGCAAACCATGAATATTGACGGTAGTGATCTGGATGTTTTCAGAATGAATATGTACGTTATGTGTTCAAGGGCAAGAGAATCGCTTTATTTGTTGTACACTTCCACCACTGAAAATGAACTGGAAGTGTTGCAGTATTTACCAAACGAGCAATCCGGTCTATTGGAATTTAAAAATGTCTGAAAGCAATACAGGGGATCTGTTTGGTTCTGCACAATCTGATTCTGTCCGTTATCTGCTTACGGGAAGGCGTAATCTGAACCGATTGCTGGATATTGGTTTGCTGGCACCGGAGCTGATCGCATCATCTGAACAGGGCTTGATACTGTTTGCCAAGGAGGATCTCTCTGGCCTTGCTTCTTTGGAAGGGTATCCTGCAGTGCCTTTACTTATTGAGTTGAAAGACGTAGAGCAGAAATCTGGTCACGGTGTTTTGAGCGTCTCTTCAATCAACAGGATTCACTTTCCCAGCACTGAAGACCTTGAGGACTATCGGGCAAAAGGTTATTCCAATGTACCTGACCAGTTGTTTGAGTTTGTGGCTTCTCCTGACTTGTTCGCTATAGAGGATAGCCATGAGCGTATAATAACGGGTCGATTAGACAGGAAAAATGCTGAAGCATTAAAGGACAGATACCGAAACTTTGATGTTCAGGGTGGCTTGTTCTGGAATTATCTTCAGTCATTAGAAGGTATTGACAAAGTAACCTCATTTTTGTCCAGGCTGGAAGATTTGCAAAATAGCCCGGAACTATTCGAGTCACTTAAGCTGGAAATGTTAAATGTCGCCTGTGAGGGGAGCCGTGCTTCTGACTTTCAGAAGATCCTTTTAGCCTATCTGGAAGTCATTGCTGCCGTCGATGTTGATGAAGGCTGGGTGCCTGTTACAGCGATTGCGTCACTGAAAGACAGGATACCGACAGAGATACAAAACGGTGATGTATTTTTACGTTGGTACGATATAGCTCAGGCAGTCATTAATAATGAACGTGAGTTGCCGCCTCTTGACGATGAGGGGAAAATTCCCCTGAGAGCGATTTTGTTGCATGTGTTGAACCCTGACGCTGAAGCCATCCAGAGGATGGCTTGCCGGGAAAGTCCACCAGGAGCACAGGTTATAGCTGTTGCAAGTTCTTTTGCTGCAGCAAAGAGTGGTTTTTCATCACTGGATTCTGTCCATAAATCAGAATTCCCGGGAAGGTATTATCTGGTTGCTGATTTTCTTGCCTCACTGATTAATATAGAACCGCTTAGAGTTTCTGAATTTCTTGAGCAATCTGAATCTGATGGCATCACAGAAATTTTTTGGAAATCTTCTCTTTTGGGGCGTTATCAGTCTGAAAGCGGGAGGGGTCCTGAAGCTGTAGCTGTGGCAGCAACAGTGGCGGAAACACCTGCTTTGGAGCGTAGTGAGTTACAACTGAAGCTGGTCGATATGCTGCATGCTGTTCCCTACATTGCAGATGCGAATATTGATGATGGATACATCAATATTGAGCTGGAGAAATCGGTATGCCTTGCGGTTTATGGACGACCAAAGCTTTCAGTTTTCATTGGCAATGATGTTTGTTTCAGGACAACCCTGCTTGACATCAAGAAAACCAAAACACATGGGAGTTGGTTGACCAAGGTCGTACTGTCTGGGCTAATGGAGTATCAAAGTAACGAGAGCAGTGACTTCAGGTTTGAATTTCCACAGCAGGAAATTCTGGATGCAGTCATTACCATGGGGCCTCAGGGGATTACCGAAGAAACACTGGACAGAACATTGAAACGTCTGCTGGATACTCATGGCTGGTTGAAGTCTTCAAAAAAGCAGTAATATCCCTTAGGGATTCAGATGGGTGAACTATTGCCCGTCTGAATATTCATGATCAGGAATCTGTGAAGTAAATATGGCCAAGCTCATGATCAAGCGGGAGGTACTGGAGGATGCCAGGACGTACCCCAAAAAGGTTTATAACAAGCTCATAGAGCTACACAGAAAATTTGAAGACGACAGTACCCAGGCCAGCTTGCATGTTGAACCTCTTCAACCCATGGTCCGTGATCCCAAGGTCAGAAGTGCAAGGCTTGGTCTGGATTATCGAGCCATTCTTGTTGCTCCTGAGGTGGGGGATACCTATGTACTTGTTTATGTTAATCATCATGACAAGGCTTATCGGTGGTGTGAGAACAAACTCTTTGAGGTCCATTCAGAGCGTGGCACGTTTCAGATTATTGATGTTGAAAATGTAGAACGTGTTGCTGAGGCGGTCCAGGACAAGCCTATGGCGCCGTATTTCAAGGTTCCTGAATATTGCCTGAACAAGCTGACTGATGAAGAGCTGTTTCATGCTGGTACACCAAAAGCATTAATCCCTTCAGTGAGAGCTGTTCAAAGTGATGAAGACTTTGAAAGAATGGCGGATTTTTTACCTTCAGATGCAAGACAAGTGTTGTATGGATTTGTATGTGGCCTGTCACTGGATCAGGCTATTGAGGAAATGCTGGGGGTAGAAGAGACTCATTATAAACCTGAGAATCCTGGTGATTTCTCTCATCTGGCGGAGGCACCCAATATTGATTTGGTGTTGATTGAGGGTGAAGAGCATCTCAGGGATATTCTGACCAAAGATATTGAAGCCTGGCGTGTTTTCCTGCATCCATATCAGAGAAATCTGGTGGAATGGAACGTAAAAGGACCCATGAAAATCAACGGCGCAGCAGGTACGGGAAAGACCGTCGTTGTGATGCATAGAGCAGTTTGGCTGGCCAGACAGCTAAAGCCAGGTGAAAAGGTGCTGATAACCACTTTCACTACAAATCTGGCAGTTACTATTAACGCTCTTGTTAAAGATATGGCTCCGGAGCTGGTGAACCAAATTGAAGTGATTAATCTGCATAAATTGGCTTATGATATTTGTAAGCGTGCAGGCATTGGTACCAGTGTCATCACCAAAGAGGGGGTTGATGCCTGCTGGGAAAAGGTTTTTATCGATCTTGGTCATGATAATGAATTTTCGCCAACATTTATTCGGGATGAATATGATCAGATTATCGATAGGATGGGGATTGAAAATGAGGCCCAGTATCTGACTGCTATTCGCACGGGCAGGTCAAGAATGATGAAGAAGCAGCGACAGGCAATCTGGCCGTATTTTTCAGCGTTTCAGAAATATACTGCTGAGTCTGGCATGACTACTTTTGAAGGTGTTGTGCATCAAGCCCGCATGATTGCTGAAAAGAAAAGAACTGAACAATATCGCCATGTTCTTGTAGATGAACTTCAGGATTTTGGCTTGGAGGCGCTGCGCCTGATTAAAGCGATTAGCCCTGTTGATTATGGACTTTCCAATCCTCTATGCGTAGTAGGCGACGGCCACCAGAGACTATATAACCGGGTTTCATTGCCATTGAGTAAAGCGGGGATTAATGTTACTGGTCGCTCAAGACGGTTGAAGATTAACTACAGGACCACAGAGCAAATTCGTAACTGGTCACAGGGCATTTTATCAGGGGTTCCGGTAGATGACTTGGATGGGGGAGCTGCTGATACCACAGCTGATCGTTCAGTATTTTTTGGTAATGAGCCCGTTTTGAAAACGGTTCGAAATATTGATTTGGCTGCAGATGAAACTGTTAGCTGGGTAACAGGGTTACTGCACAATAGTGGCAAAAACATTAAAGAGCATGAAATCTGCATTACACCAATGTATGCAGCCTTGCGGGGGAAGCTACAACAAGCGGGAATTGCAATTTGTGAACTGGTGGCAGGTCAGCAGGATCCGGGACAGAACATCCCGGGTGTTCGTTATGGTTCCAAGAAGCGAATTAAAGGCCTGGAGTTTAAAGCTGTAGGTTTGTTATTGAATCGGGACTCAACCGATTCCCTCAGTCGTTTTGAAGATTATGTGGCTGCTACAAGAGCGAGAGAGGAGCTATTTGCTGTAAATATATGTTACCCGGTTTGAATTATTTTCACTTCTAGTGACTCTGGTGCGTAGATGCTACTGAAAGATTTGAGGGGAGGAGGCTTTGTAGTAGCAAATGCTAGCAGAACAACTCCTGCCATGTTTATAGAGAAAACTAACACACCCCCGTTACCCAACCACCGCCAAACAATGCAAGGCTCGAAACTTCTACGGTTTCGGGCCTTTTTGCTTTTTGGCCCTGCTTTCAGTAAGTTACGACAGCCCTTTGCCCTGTCCGGTTCACCGTATTTCTAACAGAATAGCTGATTTTCGGGCTCTCCTGCTCTCTATTCTCTGCCAATTCCCTACTTTTGATTTTGACTAGGGAGTTTGTTTTCTGCATAGTTATCAGTAGGTTACGTAATTTCCGAAAACCCTTTGTCAAACCGGCTGGCTTGATAGGTTTATGTAACCAAAACGCATAAAAAAACACCAGTTAGGTCTATGAAAAGAATTTTTACGGACAGGTGGCTAACAGCATAGCGATGTACGGAGCATTCTGGGTTATAGTACCTATGACTTGCGGCAGAGTGTTGCTGTAACATGGTGTGCGTTAAAAGTGAGTTTTATTTTTTATGGNTGACATTAATGTCTACTACTACCGGTACTGTTAAGTGGTTCAACGACGAGAAAGGTTTTGGTTTCATCGCTCAGGAAAATGGTCCTGACGTGTTTGCCCATTTCCGTCAGATCAAGAGCGATGGCTTCCGTTCCCTGGCTGAAGGCCAGCAGGTACGCTTCACCGTGACTCAGGGCCAGAAAGGTCCTCAGGCTGAAGATATCGAAGTGATCTAAGCGACTGCTTTGTCACTGACCCTTCGGGGTGCAAGTGGAAAAGAAAGGGCGATACCTGCAGGTGTTGCCCTTTTTTATGTCTGCGATTTACGCTGGGGTGGGGATGAATAGAATACGGATTACCGAAACAGTCTCGCGCATCCTAACATGCGTTTGAAGCACCCCGGCCTTAATATTTTTAATTCATCTCTTTCAAGCGCTTATTATACAATTCTGTGAGTAACTTGAACTCTTCAGTAGCCTCTTCCTTCCTATCAGGATTCTTGTCAGGATGATGCTCTAAGCTTAGCTTGTGATAAACTTTCTTTAGCTCGTTTTTATTACTGCAAGGTGCAAAAGCATTGTTGAACTTTTCTGCCATTGGATTAGTTTTCTTTGGTAAATGATCTTCTTGATTCTCACCGGCGTTATAAGAATTGGATTTGGTTTCATACGTATTCCGTTCTGGGCGATGACTTCCACCCATGTCTTGGTAGAAGTGCCTACCTTCCCTTGAGCTTTCAGTCCTTCTAGATGATTCGTTTAGAACAAGAAGCAAAAATAGCAATGTCTGCATATCACCAAATGGATTACATTCACGTGAATAGATACTAACATTTGGCTTGGCACCCATATGCGGTGCAGGCATATAAGGTCTACCGCCACTTATCACATAGATATTGTTGTGGCTTTTGTTTATGTTTCCAAAACTTTGTGGAGCAGCAAAATAAATACTGGGGCCAAAAATTAGACAGCTCATAAATCCTCCTGGGCTTATTTATATAGTAAAAAGATATAAAGCTGCTGGTTTGCAGCGAGCTCTTTAATTCTTTGATCACTTCTATTAACAAAAGTTTCTTAGGTTAAAGTGACCATTTCTGTCAGTTAAAAATAGAGATTGGTGGTAAAAAACTGATTCTCCTGTTCAATCCAGTTATCGGAGAAGGGTGACATGAAGTCGTCCAGCGTCAGCTGTCTTAAACCCTCACCGGTCAGAATCGCTTCCTGAATAGTGGGGGAAAGGTTAACCAACCTGAAGAGGGATGAAACACGCCCTTTGGCGCTCATACCCTCCTGTTTGGCGATGTCCTGAAGGCTGGTTGCCTTTCCGGTTTCCAGCCGTCGCAACCATATGTGGGCGCGCACTAGGGCGTCACGGAGCGCAGGTGCCGGGTGTTCTTTGGGCGGTGTCAGGGGTTGGCCCGACGGGTCGGTAATGCAGGTCTGGTTACCCCTGCGATGTAGCCGGATGGGAATCCGGATTTCCAGCTTCTGCCCGTCCTCGCTGAGGGTGACAGTGTCAGGCCCCGTAACGGTTATTCTTTTCATGCGCGT
>NZ_BAABFL010000061.1:0-4546 GCF_039540975.1 Kistimonas scapharcae | reverse complement strand
ACAGAAAGGAAAACTCCTGCCTGCCCATAAGGATCAGATGGTGGCGTTCATGGCCTCGCTGGACACCGAAAAAGGCGTGGTCTGCTTTGGTGAAGGTGAACAAAAAACGACACTGGACCAGCGTACCTATCTGCTGAAGTTTCTCTCCGGTTTGCCACAACAGGTGGATTTCAACGAACACAGCAAGGATGACCAGAGCGAGCCGCCGGCATCCTCGGATGAACTGGCCCGCAAGGCACTGGCTTACCAGGAGCAGGCGCGGAAGGAAGGCCGCATGGTCAGCATTACCGAGGCGGTTAACACCATCCGGCAACAGGGAAGCGACGCATGAGTATCAGAAACGACGGACTGATCAAAACCTTTGTCGCAGATGGCGTTCTGCAAGGTCGTCGGCTGGTGACCTTCGGCACCGGCCGCATGACCATGCGACAGGCCAATGCAGCCACCGATGCCCTGATCGGTGTCACCACACAGATTGGCAGTGAAAACCATGGACGGGTGGATGTCATCGTTTCAGGTATCACCGAGGTGAGTGCCGGGGCATCGTTCACCAAGGGTACGGTGCTGACCAGCAACTCGGAAGGCAAGGTCGTGGCGGCTACGGATCCCACCCATCGCATCATCGGCATCGCCCTTGAGGATGTGGAAACCGATGACTATGCCGCCGTGCTGCTGGCCCAGGGCTGATGGTTTAAAAAACGACTTCTGACGGTTAAACGGAGAGAACCATGGCTAACGCCCCTTTTGTGACCAACCCGGTGCTGACGGCAATCGCCATCGCCTATACCAACAATGAGTTCATTGCGGATCGGGTATTGCCCCGCACCACGGTACCGGCCCGGGAGTTCAAGTGGACCAGGTACAACAAGGAAGACCGCTTCACCATTCCTGAAACACTGGTGGGTCGTAAAGGCGTCCCTAACGTGGTCGAGTTCGGCGGCACAGAAGACTCCGCCTTCGTGCTGGACTACGGCCTGGAAGATCATATCCCGCAACAGGATCTGGATAACGCCGCCAACATGCAGGCGAACTTTGATCCTCGCGGCAATGCCGTGGAGCTGTTAAGTGAGGTCATTGCGCTGGGACGTGAGCAGCGGGTCGCCTCCCTGGTACAGGACAAGGGCAACTATACCCACAAGGAAACGCTGTCCGGCACTGACCAGTGGAGCCATGCCGACAGCAAGCCCATCATCCAGCTGGTTGATGCACTGGAGACACCGATCAAGCGCCCGAACCTGATGGTCATCAGTCGCAAGGCATCCGTCCAGCTGCGTCGTAACCCGAGCGTCGTGAAAGCCTTTCACGGCACCTTGGCTGACGATGGTCTGGTACCCATGGCGTTCGTCAAAGACCTGCTGGAACTGGATGAGATTCTGGTCGGTGCGGCCTATTACAACAGTCAGCGACCCGGCCATGACATGCAGCTGGAACGGGTCTGGGGCAATCACTGCTCGCTGATCTACCGTAATCCCAACGCCCAGCCCAGCAAAGGCGTCACCTTTGGCTTTACTGCCGAGCATGGCGGCCGTGTGGCCGGAACCCGTCCCGATGGCAATATTGGTCTGCGCGGCGGTGAGGCCATTCGGGTCGGGGAATCGCTCAATGAGCTGATTGTCTGCCCGGATGTTGCCTACTTCATCGAAAACATTATCGCCTGAAGGAGCGCTGAATGAGCCAGTACAAAACACTGAATCCGGTCAGGCACAATGGCACGCTCTATCCGGCAGAGGCCAATATCAAACTCACAGAAGCTGAGGCTGAAACGCTGCTTCTGTTGGGTGCTGTTGTTCCTGCCAGTGACAGCAGAAAAACCACCCGGCCCAAAACACCGGAGCAGTCTGACTGATGTACTGCACCCTGCAGGGCCTGATCGACCGGTTCGGGGAAACGGAGCTGTTAAAGCTCACCGACATAAACCGCACCGGTTTGATCGATACCGTTCGGGTGGAACGTACGCTGGACGACGCTGGTCAGGAGATCAACACCTATCTGGCGGCACGGTATGACACACCGATTGATCCAGCGCAGGATATTCTGGCCCGTCTCTGTGCGGATATTGCCCGTTACCGGCTTTATGAAAACCGGGTCACCGAAGATGTCCGCAACCGTTACAAAGATGCAGTGGCGATGCTGCGGGATCTGGCCTCTGGCAAGGCAACGTTGCCGAGTGCCACAGACGAGCCCGCAGCACCGGTTGCCGGTATGGATGTCACCGTCACCCGCAGCCGGACAGATCGTGTGTTTACCATGAGTACCTTTGAAAGTACCGCACCGCTACCGGTCGCCAACAGTGAAGCCACATCGACAGGACTCACATCACCCCGACTCGAAGGCAGTGACCTGGTGTTTACCGATCAGAACGGCGGGCAGGTCCGCGTCGATCTGTCGACACTGGACAGCTATCTCAGTCATGCGGATTACGACGGCAACAGCCTGACACTCACCATGTCTGACGGACAGATCTACTCCATCGGCATGGTCCACTCCCACGACCAGTACATTGATGAAGCACCGGCAGACGGTAAGCAGTACACCCGGGAAAACGGTGCATGGACGGAAGTGGAACTCCGTGCCGATGAGGAAATCACCATTAACGGCGGCTATTTCTAGGGACAGACCATGGCAAACATTATCCGAATCAAGCGCAGCCAGGTAACCGGCACCCCGGCATCATTGGCAGAAGGTGAGCTGGCTTACTCGGAGGTCAGCGGTCATCTGTTTATTGGCGGTAGTGGCGATACCATACTGATCATCGGCGGTTTGACCGACCATAACAAGCTGACCGGCATCGAGGCTAACGCCAACAACTACAGCCTGCCCATTTCGAGCCCCACAGTTCTCGGCGGCATCAAGATAGGCTCAGGGCTGAATATCGACGGCGATGGTGTGGTGTCACTTTCCTCCGGCAGCAGTATTACGTCAGGCGAGGTGGATACCAGGATCGCAACCGCCATCAACAACCTGGTGGCCGGTGCACCGGCGGCACTGGATACCCTCAACGAGCTGGCCACCGCACTGAACGACAATGACTCAGAGATTGCTGCACTGACCACAGGCCTTGGGGATAAAATGGCCAAGGCAGCGAACCTCTCTGATATGGCCGATGTACCCGCCGCCCGCACCAATCTCGGCCTTGGCTCCATGGCCCAGCAAAATGCCAATGCCGTGGCCATCACCGGCGGCACCATCGACAATGTCACCCTGGACGGGGGCAGCTTTTAGATGGCCGGTATCCAGATCCGCCGTAACAATACCCCCGGCACTGTTCCTGCGACCCTGCAGGAAGGCGAGCTGGCCATCAATACCGCTGATGGAAAACTGTATGCCAGGGTCGGCGGACAGGTCGCCATCATTGCGGATGTGTCGTTTATCCATGACGCTCCCGCAGATGGCCGCGCCTACGCCCGTGTTGACGGAGGCTGGTTTGATATCTCTACCCACTTGTCCGGTTTCCTGCCGGAGCCCACCACACTTACCATCACCAGCGCCAATGATGGCACCTACTCAGGCTATGCAAAAAACTACTTTGCCCGTCACGCCAACAGCATCCTGAGCAAGAACATCGGCAGCCTGGCCACTAACGAGCAACGCTGGCGTAATACGGAGATCCTCTCCATCGGTAACAACTTCAATGACTTCACCACCTCATACCGCAACGTCTCGGTGATCATACAGGGGGAACAGGAGCAGTCCTTTCTGTCAGAAGTGGATATCAGCAACGGCAGCTACGTGTTCAAAACCGAGAATGTCAGCCACTTTTTCTACGACAGCAGCAAAAGCATCACTGTGTGGATCTGGCAATCTCTGGCCAAGGTATTCCCGACCAACAATGCCTCTTACACTGTGACTTTGAGGCCCTGACATGCTCTCACTCAAGGACGCCACACAGCAGATACAGAGCCTGATGGATACCGTCATGCGGTATCAACGCAGGCGCTCCCTGTTTACCCGTCTGGGCCGGGTGATGAAAACCGACACCGGCATGAACTTCAGGCGTCAGCAGTCGCCGGATGGTGAACCTTGGGAGCCACTAAAGTTTCGCCAGGGCCGCATCCTGAGCGATACCGGAAGACTGCGAAACAGTATCCATTTTGAAGCCAATGATGATCAGGTGGTCATCGGCACCAATGTGAAATACGCCCCGGTGCATCAGTTCGGCGCGGTGATCAAACCGGTGAAAAAGCAAGTACTGGCCTTTCCTGATGGGCGTGGCGGGACAGCCTTTGCTCGTCAGGTCACGATTCCGGCCCGTCCCTTTATCGGTATTGAAGAACGACAGATTAACCTGATTCACGATGCCATGACCCAATGGCTGCGGGATATCACAAGGGGGCGGCGCAATGCTTAACGATGCGCTGGCGGCTATCACTCACTGGTTTGCCGAACAGCTGTCGGCACTCGTCAGTGATGTGGACAGCCACCCGGGCCGCTTTACCGAGGCCGAGCTGGAACGGATGCTGCTTTCTAACAAAGCGGTCAGGATAGCCATCGAGACCGCACCGGGACTGACCATCACCGGGCAGGGCATCCACCAGGCCCGGTTGCT
>NZ_BAABFL010000060.1:0-2478 GCF_039540975.1 Kistimonas scapharcae | reverse complement strand
ACACCACCCAACATCGGGACTATTCTGGCACTCACAATACGTCGATCCGGCGGGACATCGCGGGTCAGGGAGCGAAGACTGGCTGATACACCGTCGAAGAAAATCTGACGAACATCAATATACCCACTGTCAGGCATGACGCAGATCACCACATCATTGGCTGAATACTCGCCAATCGGATCCACAAACAGTACGTCATTGTTGCTCAGGTACCCTTCGTACTGGTCACCGGTCACCGTCAGCGTGTACGCCTCGGTGGAGTGCTCGACAGGACAACGGTAGATCGTATCAACCATGGGCAAATGGGGTTTTTCATCCTCAGCCAGACGCGCCGCCATATCCCATGAGAACATGGGCAGCGGTACCTCGCTGATCCAGGAGCTGCGCGAGGGAGTGAGCGCCGGTCATAAAAAGATTCATGTACCGGTCATCCCCTGCGATCCCAAGGGCGTCAACAAGATAGACCGGTTAGTGGAGGTCAGCAGTCTGTTTGAGGCCGGGCTGGTGCATCTCCCTGAAGCGGCTCCCTGGCTCATCGACTACGAGTTGGAGCTGACCATTTTCCCGCTGGCGGGTAACGATGATCAGGTGGACTCCACCAGCCAGTTTCTGAAATGGGCGCATGAGCACCGGGCCAATTTCAGTTTTGCATCCACAGGGAACACAAGAGCCGGCATCGAGGCCTACGGCGAAAACCCGCACAGTATTGATGAGGATAAAGGTTATGGTGTGGTAAAGGGCCGCAATGATTTCAGGGGTTATTGAGTGCTCATATTTTAACCGACACAGGGACTAGACAGGACAACACCATGGCAGGCAAGCCAAAACTGGGAGAGCTGGCAAAGGCAGACCACGGTGTCCGGCTGGCGTCGGCCTACACCGCAACCCTGATGGACAACCCCGACAGCGTGCTCAAAGAGCGCGGTCGGGATATGAAGATCTATGACGAAATCCTGCGAGACGACCAGGTCAAACCCACCTTCCAGCAACGACGCCTGGCGGTTATCCAGAGCGAGTGGACGGTGGAGCCTGCCGGCGAGTCGGCGCAAGATAAAGCGGCTGCGGAGCTCATCAAGGAGCAGCTGACCCATATCCGCTTTGACGGTATCACCGACAAGATGCTCTACGGCCTTTTCTACGGCTATGCCGTGGGCGAGTGCCTATGGTCCTACGATGGCAGCCAAATAGTGCTGGACGATATTAAGGTCCGCGACCGCAGCCGGTTTGTGTTTGATGTGAACGGCAACCTGCGGTTGATCAAGGCCGGTGAACCCCATCCGGTAAAGCTTCCTGACCAGAAGTTCTGGGTGTTCAGCACCGGGGCCAACCACAGCGACAACCCCTACGGGCTGGGTTTGGGACACTATCTGTACTGGCCCACTTTTTTCAAACGCAACGACATCAAGTTCTGGCTGATTTTTCTGGAGAAGTTCGGCCAGCCTACCGCTATGGCAAAACTACCACCGGGACAGGCGGAAGACCCTCGCGAGCGTGAAAAAGCCCTGCAGGTGCTGGACGCCATCCAGGTAGACAGCGGCATTGTCGTTCCGGACAACATTCTGGTAGAGCTGCTGGAGGCCGCCCGCCACGGCACTGCCGACTACGAGGCACTGGCAGAGCGCATGGACCGGGCCATCAGCAAGGTGGTGCTAAGCCAGACCATGACCACCGATGACGGCAGCTCGCTATCCCAGGCGCAGGTGCACGAGGCGGTGAAGCAGTCGGTGATCAAAAGCGATGCGGACCTGATCTGCGAGAGTTTCAACAACCAGGTGGTGCGATGGCTAACGGAGTGGAACTTTCCCAATGCCCGGCCGCCGAGAGTCTGGCGCAATACCGAGCCGGAGGAAGACCTGCTTCAGCGGGCCGAGCGCGATAACAAAATCAGTTCCCTGGGCTACGAGCCCACAGAGGAGTATATCGAGGAGGTGTACGGGCCGGGCTGGCGGAAAAAAGCGGAGACAATATCCCAGCCCATTGCAACGGATAACCTTGCCCCCGCCTTTGCCGAGCAAGACGCCGTTCATCCACAGCTCGCAAAGAAAAAGGCCGACCGGCGCAATGATCAACAGGCACTGGCAGATGCTGCTGACTATTTTGCCACTAGATATCACGCGTTATATGGGAATCAGATAGAAGAATTGTTGTCCTATGCCGAGGATACCGGTGACCTGCAAACATTCAGGTCACATCTTGAAGAACTACTGGAACAATCATCTTCTTCAGACACTGCAGTAAAAACCATACGTGATGCGGGGTTCTACAGCAGGCTAATGGGGATTTTTAGAGGCGACAACAGGTAACTCACCAATGATAAGATCATCCAGCTGGCCACAGCTTTCCTCATTTCATGCAATAAAAAATCAAAATACTGATATTACGAAAGGAGTAGTAACACCTGCATATTCTGGTTTACTTGAACACCGATTCTGGTCTACTTGAACACCCCCGTCACCTTACGTATTGGCGAGCCTGATT
>NZ_BAABFL010000059.1:0-1230 GCF_039540975.1 Kistimonas scapharcae | reverse complement strand
GTACAGAAAGGAAAACTCCTGCCTGCCCATAAGGATCAGATGGTGGCGTTCATGGCCTCGCTGGACACCGAAAAAGGCGTGGTTTCCTTTGGTGAAGGTGAGCAAAAAACGACACTGGATCAGCGTGCCTACCTGCTGAAGTTTCTCTCCGGTCTTCCGGCACAGGTGGACTTCAACGAACACAGCAAGGATGACCAGAGTGAGCCGCCGGCATCATCGGATGAGCTGGCCCGCAAGGCACTGGCTTACCAGGAGCAGGCCCGTAAAGAAGGTCGCATGGTCAGCATTACCGAGGCGGTTAACACCATCCGGCAACAGGGAATCGACGCATGAGTATCAGAAACGACGGACTGATCAAAACCTTTGTGGCCGATGGCGTTCTGATCGGTCGTCGTCTGGTGACCTTCGGTACTGGTCGCATGACCATGCGGCAGGCCAATGCAGCCACTGATGCCCTCATCGGTGTCACCACCCAGATTGGCAGTGAAAACCATGGGCGGGTGGATGTCATCGTTTCCGGTATCACCGAGGTGAGTGCCGGGGCATCGTTCACCAAGGGTACGGTGCTGACCAGCAACTCGGAAGGCAAGGTTGTGGCTGCGACGGATCCTACCCATCGCATCATCGGCATCGCCCTTGAGGATGTGGAATCCGACGACTATGCCGCCGTGCTGCTGGCCCAGGGCTGATGGTTTAAAAACGACTTCTGACGGTTAAACGGAGAGAACCATGGCTAACGCGCCTTTTGTGACCAACCCGGTGCTGACGGCAATCGCCATCGCCTATACCAACAATGAGTTTATTGCGGATCGGGTCCTGCCCCGCACCACAGTCCCGGCCCGGGAGTTCAAATGGACCAAGTACAACAAGGAAGACCGCTTCACCATCCCTGAAACACTGGTGGGGCGTAAGGGCGTGCCCAACGTGGTCGAGTTCGGTGGTACAGAAGACTCCGCCTTCGTGCTGGACTACGGCCTGGAAGACCATATCCCGCAACAGGATCTGGATAACGCTGCCAACATGCAGGCGAACTTTGATCCGCGTGGGAATGCCGTGGAGCTGTTAAGCGAGGTCATTGCGCTGGGACGTGAACAGCGTGTCGCTTCCCTGGTACAGGACAAGGGCAACTATACCCACAAGGAAACGTTGTCCGGCACTGACCAGTGGAGCCATGCCGACAGCAAGCCCATCATCCAGCTGGTTGATGCACTGGAGACACCGATCAAGCGC
>NZ_BAABFL010000058.1:0-17248 GCF_039540975.1 Kistimonas scapharcae | reverse complement strand
CTGATCGCTCCTATCGCCATGGAAGAAGGTCTGCGCTTCGCGATTCGTGAAGGTGGCCGTACTGTTGGCGCCGGTGTTGTTGCTAAGATTATTGCGTAATTAAGGCTGTTCAAGGGCTCTTGGGTCATGTAATATACAGCGCCCGGAGCTCTTGAGCGCCAGAAAGTATTTAAGCCAGTAGTTCAATTGGTAGAGCACCGGTCTCCAAAACCGGGGGTTGGGGGTTCGATTCCCTCCTGGCCTGCCAGCTTCCCTTCTTGGGTAACCTGATCTGATAGAGATGTCTTGATGAGTGGTAAAGCCGACGTTGAAAATGTAAATGGCTTCGACGGCCTGAAATGGGCTGTGGTTGTCTTAGTGGTGGTTGTAGGTGTCGGTGGGAACTATTACTTCTCAGCAGAGTCATTACTATATCGTG
This sequence comes from Kistimonas scapharcae, assembly GCF_039540975.1. NCBI lineage: Bacteria > Pseudomonadati > Pseudomonadota > Gammaproteobacteria > Oceanospirillales > Endozoicomonadaceae > Kistimonas > Kistimonas scapharcae. The sequence goes on along the minus strand of NZ_BAABFL010000058.1, from coordinate 16,830 downwards.
TAATCGGTCTTGTTGCTCTGGGGGTTGTGGCGGCTGTTGTGGCTTTTCAGACGGACAAAGGCCGGGTGTTCTGGGAGCTGCTCAAGGATGCCAAGGCTGAGGTCAGGAAGGTTGTCTGGCCGACGCGACAAGAAACTGTTCAAACGACGCTTGTTGTGGTTGCGGTCGTTTTGATTATGGGTCTTGTGCTTTGGGGTCTTGACTCTTTGCTGGGCTGGCTTGTCAGTAGCCTGATTGGATAAGGACTGAAAGATGGCTAAGCGTTGGTATGTTGTGCATGCTTATTCCGGCTTTGAAAAGCATGTAATGCGCTCTCTCAAGGAGCGTGTAAAGCTGCATCAGATGGAAGACCTGTTTGGTGAGATTCTGGTTCCCACTGAAGAGGTGGTTGAGATCAAGAACGGCCAGAAGCGCAGAAGTGAGCGCAAGTTCTTCCCCGGTTATGTGCTTGTTCAGATGGAGATGAATGAGGATAGCTGGCATCTGATCAAAGATACGCCCAGGGTTCTCGGCTTTATTGGTGGTACGGCGGACAAGCCTGCACCCATTACTCAAAAAGAAGCTGATGCGATTCTTCAGCGTGTTCAGGAAGGGGTTGATAAGCCCAAGCCGAAGACGTTGTTTGAGCCCGGTGAAATGGTTCGCGTTATTGATGGTCCCTTCGCTGATTTTAATGGTGTTGTGGAAGAGGTCAATTACGAGAAGAGTCGCCTACAGGTGGCTGTTATGATTTTCGGTCGTTCAACGCCGGTCGAGCTGGAGTTTGGTCAGGTCGAAAAAGGTTGATCGTGTTTTTTAGTCCCTGCGCTGCCCTGTGCAGTGTGGGGATTTTATTTTCAGGTGTTTTTGTTGCCTGAAAAATTTGTGTACGGGGAGCTGTCACCTTCGCGTGATGGCGATTGACCCGAAGCGAGGTTGAAATGGCTAAGAAAGTAGAAGCTTATATTAAGCTCCAGGTTGCCGCTGGTCAGGCAAACCCAAGTCCGCCTGTTGGTCCTGCGCTGGGTCAGCACGGTGTCAACATTATGGAGTTCTGTAAGGCCTTTAACGCCAAGACCCAGAGTCTTGAGCCGGGTATGCCGACTCCGGTTGTTATCACTGTTTACAGTGATCGCAGCTTCACCTTCGAAACCAAGACTCCGCCGGCTGCTGTTCTGCTGAAGAAGGCGCTGAAGCTGAAGAAGGGTTCCGGTCGTCCTAACACTGAGAAGGTTGGCACCGTTACTCGCGAGCAGCTGCTGGAAATCGCCAAGATTAAAGAGCCTGATCTGACTGCAGCTGATGAAGACGCTGCTATCCGCACCATCGCTGGAAGTGCCCGCAGCATGGGCCTGAACGTGGAGGGTGTGTAATGGCCAAGATGACCAAGCGTGCAAAGCTGATTGCTGAGAAGGTTGATAGCACCAAAATCTACGGTTTTGAAGATGCTGCCAATCTGCTGAAGGATCTGCCGGCTGCCAAGTTCAAAGAGTCTATCGACGTTTCTGTGAACCTGGGTGTTGATCCTCGTAAATCTGACCAGGTTGTTCGTGGCTCTACCGTACTGCCTAACGGTACTGGTAAAGATGTTCGCGTCGCTGTCTTCACTCAGGGTGTTAACGCTGATGCGGCCCGTGAAGCGGGTGCGGAACTGGTTGGTATGGAAGATCTGGCAGAACAGATCAAAGCGGGCGAAATGAACTTTGACGTTGTTATTGCTTCTCCGGATGCGATGCGCGTTGTTGGCCAGCTGGGTCAGGTTCTGGGGCCTCGTGGTCTGATGCCTAACCCGAAGGTGGGTACTGTAACGCCTAACGTTGCTGAGGCGGTTAAAAACGCCAAGGCTGGTCAGGTTCGCTACCGTACCGACAAGAACGGTATTATTCACGCTTCCGTCGGCAAGATCGACTTCGAAGCGGGCTCCCTGAAGCAGAACGTTGAAGCGCTGCTGGTTGATCTGAAGAAACTGAAGCCTTCTTCCGCCAAGGGTGTCTATGTCAAGAAGGTTACCCTGTCTTCTACTATGGGTCCCGGTCTGGCCATTGATCAGGCTAGTCTTGACTTCTAATTTGAGTGTTGCAGCGGGTTTCTGATCTGTTGCATCGGCTCTCCAGTCTTTGGGGTCCTCGTATGACGGGGGCCGTCAAAGATCGCAGGTGCGGATGACCGATGTTTGTGTTGTTTGCTTAATGTCCTGCGTAGACGGTGAACTGATTGCATTGCAATTAACCCATCACCGTATTTAGGGAGTGTCTTCCCCTGATTGGAAGATGCTCTGTTCTATAGAGAATTGGAGTAAAGCCAATGGCGTTAGGTCTCGAAGACAAGAAGGCGATTGTCGCCGAAGTCAGCGAGGTTGCCCAAAGCGCTCTGTCGGCTGTTATCGCGGACTACCGTGGTCTGACGGTGGACCAGATGACCTCTCTGCGTAAGCAGGCTCGTGAGGGTGGCGTATACCTGAAGGTTGTACGTAACACTCTGGCACGCCGCGCAGTAGAAGGCACCGAATACGAGTGCCTGAAAGAGGCTCTGATTGGTCCTACAGTTCTTGCGTTCTCCCAGGAAGATCCGGGTGCGGCAGCTCGTCTGCTTCAGGATTTTGCCAAGGAAAACAAAGAACTGGAAGTCAAGGCTCTGTCCATCGGAGGTCAACTGCTCGGCGCTGAGCAGATTGATGTCCTGGCCAAGATGCCTACTCTGGACCAGGCTCGCGCGATGCTGATGAGCGTAATGATTGCACCGGTAACCAAGCTGACCAGAACTCTGAACGAGTTCCCGGCCCGTATTACCCGTGTAATGGCAGCTGTTGCCGACCAGAAGAAAGCCGCCTGATCCTGTTGATCGGCTGGTTTTTAGTTAAAGAATTTTTGGTTTTACCATACAGAATTTTTGGAGTTAAAAATGGCTCTGTCTAAAGACGATATCCTGAATGCCATCGCTGAAATGAGCGTTATGGAAGTAGTTGAGCTGGTTGAAGCTATGGAAGAGAAGTTCGGTGTCAGCGCTCAAGCCGCTGTAGCCGTTGCTGCTCCTGCTGCTGGCGAAGCTGCTGCTGCTGAAGAGAAGACTGAATTCGACGTAATCCTGGCTTCCGCTGGTGACAAGAAAGTTAACGTCATCAAGGTTGTCCGTGGCGCTACTGGTCTGGGCCTGAAAGAAGCCAAGGCACTGGTAGACGGCGCTCCTGCTCCTCTGAAGGAAGGCGCTACCAAGGAAGAAGCTGAAGCTCTGAAGAAAGAGCTGGAAGAAGCTGGCGCTACTGTAGAAATCAAGTAATTTCAGCATTGCTTTTTTTCAGGCTTGTTGCATAATAGGCCGAATGGCTGGTGTCCAAGGGCACCGGCCTTTTTCCGTTGTATGAGCTATAACTTTTATGCCCGTATGATTCGGCCTGATAGAACGTTATGGTTTATAGAAGGATGGTTATCACCAAACGGTGACAATAAGAGAGGCTACCCGCCCTCAAGGGCTGTCGTGACTCCGAAGCCGGTGATCAACGACACAACCGCAGGTGACCTAGCTGGGGAATGCTGATGGCTTACTCGTATACAGAGAAAAAACGTATCCGCAAGGACTTCGGTAAATTGCCGCACGTCATGGATGTGCCGTATTTGCTGGCAATTCAGCTGGATTCCTATCAAAAACTTTTGCAGTCAGGCAAAGGCACTGACGCGAGAGATGATATCGGTTTGCACGCGGCTTTCAAGTCCGTCTTTCCGATTGTCAGCTATTCCGGCAATGCAGCCCTGGAATATGTTGGCTACCGTCTGGGCACACCCGCCTTTGATGTCAAGGAATGCCAGCTGCGCGGAATCACTTACGCAGTCCCCCTGCGTGTAAAGGTTCGCCTGATTATTTATGACAAGGAAAGCGCCAACAAGGCGATCAAGGACATCAAGGAACAGGAAGTCTACATGGGCGAAATTCCGCTCATGACTGAAAACGGTACCTTCGTAATCAACGGTACCGAGCGTGTTATTGTTTCCCAGCTGCATCGTTCCCCTGGTGTGTTCTTTGATCACGATCGTGGTAAGACGCATTCCTCTGGTAAGCTGTTGTATTCTGCGCGGGTAATTCCTTATCGTGGTTCATGGCTGGACTTCGAATTCGATCCGAAGGATCTGCTGTACGTCCGTATCGACCGTCGTCGGAAGCTGCCTGCAACGATCCTGCTGCGTGCATTGGACTTTACCTCTGAGCAGATTCTGGGCGCGTTCTTCGAAACAAACTTCTACAAGATCTCCAGCAACGGTGTTTCTTTCGAACTGATCCCCGAGCGCCTGCGCGGTGAAGCCGCCAGCTTCGACATCAAGGATCACGATGGTAACGTCATTGTTGAAATGGCGCGTCGTATCACTGCGCGTCATATCCGCCAGCTGCAGAAAGCCAATATCAAAGAGATTGAGGCACCTGTCGAGTACCTGCTGGGCAAGGTGCTGGCCAAGCCGGTTATTCACAAAACAACCGGTGAAATCATTGCGGAATGTAATACCGAAATTACGCTTGAGCTGTACGAGAAGTTCCTGGCAGCTTCCATCAAGGACGTTGAGGTTATCTACACCAATGAGCTGGATTGTGGTTCCTATGTTTCCGACACACTGAGAGCCGATACCACCACTAACCGTATCGAAGCGCTGGTAGAAATCTACCGCATGATGCGTCCTGGTGAGCCGCCGACCAAGGAAGCTGCAGAGCAGCTGTTCCAGAACCTGTTCTTTACCGCTGAACGTTATGACCTGTCTGCTGTTGGTCGTATGAAGTTCAACCGTCGTATGGCGCGTGAAAGCGATGAGGGTTCCGGCGTTCTCGATAATCAGGACATCATCGATGTGATGCGTACCCTGGTTGATATCCGTAACGGTCACGGTATCTGTGACGATATCGATCACCTGGGTAACCGTCGTGTCCGTTCTGTCGGTGAAATGGCAGAGAACCAGTTCCGTGTTGGTCTGGTGCGTGTTGAACGTGCGGTCCGTGAGCGTCTGTCCATGGCGGAAAGCGAAGGCCTGATGCCGCAGGATCTGATCAACGCCAAGCCGGTTGCCGCTGCGATCAAGGAATTCTTCGGTTCCAGCCAGCTGTCCCAGTTCATGGACCAGAACAACCCGCTGTCCGAGATCACGCACAAGCGTCGTGTATCTGCATTGGGCCCGGGTGGTTTGACCCGTGAGCGTGCCGGCTTCGAGGTTCGAGACGTGCATCCGACCCACTACGGTCGTGTATGTCCTATCGAGACCCCTGAAGGTCCGAACATCGGTCTGATCAATTCACTGGCAACGTATGCCCGTACTAACGACTACGGTTTCCTCGAGTCTCCGTACCGTAAAGTTATTGATGGTCAGGTAACCGATCAAATCGAATACCTGTCTGCGATTGAAGAAGGCGAATTCGTTATCGCACAGGCCAGTGCGGTGCTGGACGAAAACAACCGTCTGAGCGAAGAACTGGTTAACGTTCGTTATCGCAACGAATTTACCCTGATGGGACCCGAACAGGTCAACTTCATGGATGTATCACCGCGTCAGGTGGTATCCGTGGCTGCGTCCCTGATTCCGTTCCTCGAGCACGATGACGCGAACCGGGCCCTGATGGGATCGAACATGCAACGTCAGGCCGTTCCGACACTGCGCGCCGACAAGCCGCTGGTTGGTACCGGTATGGAGCGTAACGTTGCCCGTGACTCCGGTGTTTGTGTCGTTGCCAAGCGTGGTGGTGTGGTTGACAGTGTGGATGCTTCCCGGATCGTTATCCGTGTTGAAGAATCCGAGCTGCTGGCGGGTGAGGCGGGCGTAGATATCTACGCACTGACCAAGTACACCCGTTCGAACCAGAACACCTGTATTAACCAGCGTTCCCTGGTTAAGAAGGGCGACGTCATTGCCCGTGGCGATATCCTGGCTGACGGTCCTTCTGTGGACATCGGCGAATTGGCCCTGGGTCAGAACATGCGCGTCGCGTTCATGCCCTGGAACGGTTACAACTTCGAGGACTCCATCCTGGTGTCTGAGCGGGTTGTGCAGGAAGACCGTTTCACCACGATCCACATTCAGGAGCTGACCTGTGTGGCTCGTGATACCAAGTTGGGTTCCGAAGAAATCACTGCGGATATTCCTAACGTGGGTGAGTCTGCCCTGAACAAGCTGGATGAAGCCGGTATTGTTTATGTGGGTGCTGAAGTTGAAGCGGGCGATATTCTGGTCGGTAAGGTAACTCCGAAAGGTGAAACCCAGCTGACGCCAGAAGAAAAACTGTTGCGCGCCATCTTCGGTGAAAAGGCGTCTGACGTTAAGGATACCTCACTGCGTGTTCCCACCAGTGTGAAAGGTACCGTTATCGATGTACAGGTCTTCACCCGTGATGGTGTGGAAAAAGATGCCCGAGCGCTGTCTATTGAGAAAGAGCAGCTTGACGCAATCCGTAAGGATCTGAACGAAGAGTTCCGTATCGTCGAATTCGATACCTTTGCCCGTCTGCGCAATGCGCTGGTTGGTCAGAAGGCGGACCGTGGTCCGGCTCTGTCCAAGGGTGACAGCATCTCGGACGAATACCTGAACGGCCTGGAGCACGACCAGTGGTTCAAGCTGGTGATGGCTGACGAGTCTCTGAACGAACAGCTGGACAACGCCCGCAAGCAGTTGACTGAGTTGCGTGCACAGCTGGATGAGCGTTTCGAAGACAAGAAGAAAAAACTGCAGACCAGTGATGACATGGCGCCTGGCGTCCTGAAGATCGTCAAGGTTTACCTGGCTATCAAGCGTCGCATCCAGCCAGGTGACAAGATGGCGGGTCGTCACGGTAACAAGGGTGTTATTTCCATCATCATGCCGGTAGAAGACATGCCGTATGATGAGAATGGTAACCCCGTTGATATCGTTCTGAACCCGCTGGGTGTTCCGTCGCGGATGAACGTTGGTCAGGTACTGGAAACTCACCTGGGTGCAGCGGCCAAAGGACTGGGCGTGAAGATCAATCGTATGATCGAAGCGCAGCAGGCTGTGGCTGATATCCGTAAGTTCCTGGATCAGGTCTATAACGGTGTGGCGGGTCGTGCGAACAAGGTTGATCTGGACAGCTTCTCTGATCAGGAGATCATGGAGTTGGCTCGCAACCTGCGTGGTGGTGTTCCGATGGCAACGGCCGTATTCGACGGGGCCAAGGAAGCCGAAATCAAGGAACTGCTGCGTCTGGCAGACCTGAACGACAGCGGTCAGTGCACACTGTTCGACGGTCGTACCGGTAACCAGTTTGAGCGTCAGGTAACCGTTGGTTACATGTACATGCTCAAGCTGAACCACCTGGTTGATGACAAGATGCATGCCCGTTCTACCGGTTCCTACTCGCTGGTCACCCAGCAGCCGCTGGGTGGTAAGGCGCAGTTTGGTGGTCAGCGATTCGGTGAGATGGAAGTGTGGGCGCTGGAAGCTTATGGTGCCGCGTACACGCTGCAGGAAATGCTTACCGTCAAGTCGGATGATGTCGCCGGCCGTACCAAGATGTACAAAAATATTGTCGATGGCGATCACCGGATGGAAGCGGGTATGCCAGAGTCCTTTAATGTTCTGGTTAAGGAAATTCGTTCACTGGGCATCGATATCGAGCTCGAAACTGAATAATCAGGCTAAGGGGTTAACAGCGGCGGGCCATTGGCCCGTCCGCTTCCGCGAGGAGAAGCGATGAAAGACTTGTTGAATCTGCTAAAAACCCAGGGACAGTCGGACGAGTTTGATGCCATTCGAATTTCACTGGCCTCTCCGGAACTGGTCCGTTCCTGGTCTTACGGTGAAGTAAAAAAGCCGGAAACCATTAACTACCGTACGTTCAAACCTGAGCGTGATGGTCTGTTTTGTGCCAAGATCTTTGGCCCAGTCAAGGACTATGAGTGCCTGTGCGGTAAGTACAAGCGCCTGAAGCACCGTGGTGTTATCTGTGAGAAATGTGGCGTTGAAGTCGCGCTGTCCAAGGTGCGTCGTGACCGGATGGGTCACATCGAACTGGCTAGTCCGGTTGCCCACATCTGGTTCCTGAAGTCACTGCCCAGCCGGATCGGTTTGTTGCTGGACATGACCCTGCGTGATATCGAACGGGTTCTGTATTTTGAATCTTACGTCGTTATTGATCCTGGCATGACCACGCTGGATCGCGGTCAGCTGTTGAACGACGAAGAATATTACGAATCGCTGGAAGAGTTTGGTGATGACTTCGATGCCCGTATGGGTGCCGAAGCGGTTCAGGCGTTGCTGAACGACATCGATCTTGAAGATGAAATCGGGCAGCTGCGCGAAGAGATTCCCCAGACCAACAGCGAAACCAAGCTGAAGAAGCTGGCCAAGCGTCTGAAGCTGCTGGAAGCCTTCTACAACTCCGGTAACCGTCCGGAGTGGATGATCATGAAGGTGCTGCCGGTTCTGCCGCCGGACCTGCGTCCGCTGGTACCGCTGGATGGCGGTCGTTTCGCGACCTCTGACCTGAACGATCTGTATCGTCGGGTGATTAACCGGAACAACCGTCTGAAGCGTCTGCTTGAGCTGAATGCGCCTGACATCATTGTCCGTAACGAAAAGCGGATGCTGCAGGAATCCGTGGATGCGCTGCTGGATAACGGTCGCCGTGGTCGTGCGATTACCGGCTCCAACAAGCGTCCTCTGAAGTCCCTGGCAGACATGATCAAGGGTAAGCAGGGGCGTTTCCGTCAGAACCTGCTGGGTAAGCGTGTTGACTACTCCGGTCGTTCTGTCATTACTGTGGGTCCGTCCCTGCGTCTGCATCAGTGCGGTCTGCCCAAGAAGATGGCGCTTGAGCTGTTCAAACCGTTCATTTTCGGCAAGCTTGAGCATCGCGGACTGGCGACAACCATTAAAGCCGCCAAGAAGATGGTGGAGCGGGAAGAGCCGGTCGTATGGGATATCCTGGATGAAGTCATCCGTGAGCATCCGGTCCTGCTGAACCGTGCGCCGACACTGCACCGTCTGGGTATCCAGGCATTCGAGCCGGTGCTGATTGAAGGTAAGGCGATCCAGTTGCACCCGCTGGTCTGTGCTGCTTACAACGCCGACTTTGACGGTGACCAGATGGCTGTTCACGTACCGCTGACGCTGGAAGCCCAGCTGGAAGCGCGTGCGTTGATGATGTCCACCAACAACATTCTGGCACCGGCCAGTGGTGAGCCGATCATCGTTCCTTCTCAGGACGTGGTACTGGGTCTCTACTACATCACCCGTGATCGCATCAATGCGAAGGGTGAGGGCATGATGTTCGCTGACATCAAGGAAGCCCTGCGGGCTTACCGTGTTGGCGCGGCGGATCTGCATGCGAAGGTGAAGGTTCGTATTTCCGAAGCGCTCAAGAATGCGCAGGGTGAGCTGGAGTCTCGTCGCTTTATTGCTGACACCACCATCGGTCGTGTACTGCTGTGGGATATCGTTCCTGACGGCCTGCCGTTCGAACTGGTTAACCAGGCGATGAAGAAGCGTTCCATCTCTGGTCTGCTGAACGCCTGCTACCGTCGTGTCGGTCTGAAAGAGACGGTTATCTTTGCTGACCAGATGATGTATCTGGGCTTCCAGTATGCAACGGTTTCCGGTGCATCTATCGGTGTTAACGACTTCGTTATCCCGGATGAGAAGGTCAGCATCATCGACGAAGCGCACAACGAAGTGCGTGAAATTGAAAACCAGTTTGCTTCCGGTCTGGTAACCCAGGGCGAAAAGTACAACAAGGTTATCGATATCTGGTCCCGTGCCAACGAGGTGCTGGCCAAGCGAATGATGGAAAACCTCAAGACCGACAAGGTCATTGACCGTGAAGGTAAAGAGGTAGACCAGGAATCCTTCAACAGCGTCTACATGATGGCTGACTCCGGCGCCCGGGGTAGTGCGGCACAGATTCGTCAGCTGGCCGGTATGCGTGGTCTGATGGCGAAGCCGGACGGTTCCATCATCGAAACGCCAATCACTGCGAACTTCCGTGAAGGTCTGAACGTACTGCAGTACTTCATCTCGACCCACGGTGCTCGTAAGGGTCTTGCGGATACGGCATTGAAGACAGCGAACTCCGGTTACCTGACCCGTCGTCTGGTTGACGTTGCACAAGATCTGGTGGTGACTGAGCACGACTGCGGTACCAGTAATGGTCTGTTGATGACGCCTCACATTGAAGGTGGTGACGTTGTTGAGCCACTGGGTGAGCGTATTCTGGGTCGTGTGGTGGCAGAAGATGTCTACACACCTGGTACTGATGATATCGCTGTCAGCGCGGGTACGTTGATTGACGAGCAGTGGGTTCGCAAGCTGGAAGAGCTGAACGTTGATGAAGTTCTGGTTCGCTCCTCTATTTCCTGTGAAACCCGTTACGGTGTTTGCTCCAAGTGTTACGGCCGTGACCTGGGTCGTGGTCATCTGGTTAACGTGGGTGAGGCTGTCGGTGTTATTGCGGCTCAGTCCATCGGTGAACCCGGTACCCAGTTGACGATGCGTACCTTCCACATCGGTGGTGCGGCGTCACGGAATGCGGCGCAGGACAACATCACGGTTAAGAGTAAGGGCTCTGTCCGTCTGCAAAACCTGAAGTTTGTTGAGCGGAAGGATGGTAACCTGGTCGCCGTCAGCCGTTCTGGTCAGCTTGCCGTTGCGGATGAATTCGGTCGTGAGCGTGAGCGTTACAAGCTGCCTTATGGTGCGGTGCTGTCCGTGAAGGATGGTGATGCTGTCGAAGCCGGTGCGATAGTTGCCAAGTGGGATCCGCATACGCACCCGATCGTGACGGAAGTTGCCGGTAAGGTGAAGTTCTTCGGTATGGAAGATGGTATTACCATCAAGAAGCAGACGGATGAAATCACCGGTCTGTCCAGCATCGAGGTTATGGATCCGAAGGATCGTCCGTCTGCCGGTAAGGATTTGCGTCCCGCAATCCAGCTGGTTGATGAGAACGGCAATGAGTTGATGATGGCGAATACCAACATCCCTGCGCAGTACTTCCTGCCGGCTAACTCATTGCTGAGTCTGAAAGACGGTGTGAACGTGGAAGTGGGTGACATCATTGCCCGTATTCCGCAGCAATCCAGTGGTAACCGGGATATTACCGGTGGTCTGCCGCGGGTTGCCGACCTGTTTGAAGCGCGTAAGCCGAAAGAGCCTGCCATTCTGGCAGAAATCTCCGGCACCATCGGCTTCGGTAAGGAGACCAAGGGTAAGAAGCGTCTGGTGATCACGCCAACTGACGGTAGTGATCCGTACGAGGAGCTGATTCCGAAGTGGCGCCACCTGAACGTCTTCGAGGGTGAGCAGGTTACCAAGGGGGAAGTTGTCTCTGATGGTCCGACAAACCCGCATGACGTTTTACGACTGCTGGGTGTGGGTGAGCTGGCGAAGTACATCGTCAATGAAATCCAGGACGTATACCGACTGCAGGGCGTTAAGATTAACGACAAGCACATTGAAACGATTCTGCGCCAAATGCTGCGTAAGGTCGAAGTCTCCGATGCCGGTGATTCTGACCTGATCCGCGGTGAGCAGATGGAGTACAATAAGGTGCTTGAAGTTAACGATACACTGAATGGCGAGGACAAGTTCCCGGCTAAGTATGAGCGTGTCCTGCTGGGTATCACCAAGGCCTCTCTGGCGACTGAGTCGTTCATCTCCGCGGCTTCCTTCCAGGAAACCACTCGGGTGCTGACTGAGGCGGCTGTGACCGGTAAGCGTGATTATCTGCGTGGTCTGAAAGAGAACGTGGTTGTGGGTCGACTGATTCCGGCAGGAACTGGTCTGACCTACCACAAGGATCGCAGAGAGAAACTGGAACCTGTCGAATTTGTGACGCCTACGGTTTCTGCTTCTGAAGTAGAGCAGGCGCTCTCTGAGGCTTTGAACTCGGGTGATGCTTGATAGTGCTGAGCGAGGGCTTGCTTATTCAGTAAGCCCTTGGTTTGCCAATTGAGAAAACGGAGCCTATGGCTCCGTTTTTTTATGCGCTTTCTTAATTAAAATCCTCTGGATTCATGTGATGTGACATAAACAGCTGATGCTTGTCAGCCTCGGCCGATCCAGTTGCTAAAGTGAATTAAATAAGCAATGGATTCGCTTTCAGGTATTCAGTGATGAGAAGGGATGTCTCAAGAAGGTCTGCCGGTTTTACGATGGTAGAGCTAATGGTCAGCATGGGCATTGTGATTATACTGGTGGCAGCTGCGGGGCCCGCTATTTCTGACTGGGTTCTTAAGAATCGTGTTGATGCGGAAGTGGCTTCCTTAAGAAGTGCCTTGGCATATGCGCGCTCTGAGGCACTCAGTCGTAATATGTGGGTCACGATAAGGGAGAATGGGGCAAGAGATAGTAGTGCCCCCAAACCCATGTGGAATGGGGGCTGGCAGCTGTTTACCGATCAGGATAATGATGGTTTTTTACTGGAAACGGCTGGTGAAGAAATGCTTCGTGCGCGTGTCACTAATATTGAGGATCTTTCCATTGAGTGGGCAAAAGATATTACCAGGCTATCCTATGGCCCTCGCGGCGTAACCAGTGGTGGGAGCCAGAACACGATACGTTACTGTGTGGCAGATGATACTGACCATGCTTTTGCAAAGGGTATAAGCATTAATGCCATTGGCAGAACGCGTATCGTAAGAGGGGCGGATGTGGGTTGCACGCCTTGAGTCAGGGGCCAAGGCGCCAGAGTGTGATAGGTAGTTTGTATTGCTTGATTACATCGTTAAGGCTCGCCCAGTAATGCTCGTCTGATGGCTTCTGCAAAATCAATACAATACCTGCATTACGGCCGGTTTTGAGGGAGTAATGAAGCGATTGGCCAATGGCTTCAGGCCATTTCCGTGCGAACTCCATTTCAATGGCATGGTTGCTTGTCAGGCAGTCAACGCGCGTCCCATCATCCTGTTCGACTTCGGTTTGGCCATCATAGCCTTCACACCAGACATCCTGATACCAGGATTCATATTTTCCAACTCCTGAGGCATAAGCTGCAGGCGAATGCAGGTTTTGCATCAGAAAAAACAGAAAAATCAGAGTAGTAGTGCTATAAAGGCGTGATTTATTCATTATTGGTAGTAATCAATCCGTAGTTGTCCCGAGTGGGTGGTGGCATGTTTACGTGATTCTCGGCGTTTCCCCTGGTCTGAAAGTCTGCGGCATTCCTTGACGCAGGCCGCTGGCCTATTTAAAATCCGGTGCCTTTTAGTGTGCCCCGCCTTTGTCTCTTGTCAAGGCTGCCTTTGGGCGCCGGTTTCCACAAAACCTTTTGTGAAAACCAGTGTCTGGCCAGTATCTGCTGGTCAGGCTCGGGTTGCGATGCTTAATCCTCTGGGTGTCGTAACCTCTTTGTACTTAGAAACTTCGGAGAAATTGCTTAAATGGCAACCATTAACCAGTTGGTTCGCAAGCCACGCAAGCGCAAGGTCAAAAAGACCGACGTGCCTGCTCTGCAGAGCTGCCCGCAGCGCCGTGGCGTTTGCACCCGTGTTTACACCACTACCCCTAAGAAGCCTAACTCAGCTCTTCGTAAGGTCTGCCGTGTGCGCCTGACCAACGGCTTTGAGGTGACTTCCTACATCGGTGGTGAAGGTCATAACCTGCAGGAGCACAGTGTTGTTCTGATCCGTGGTGGTCGTGTAAAAGACTTGCCCGGTGTTCGTTACCACACCGTCCGCGGTACGCTGGATACCCAGGGTGTTAACGATCGTAAGCAGGGCCGTTCCAAGTACGGTACCAAGAAGCCCAAGTCCTGAGGCTTTTCTGTTCAGGGGAATTAATTGCCTGAACAGTTGTCATAGTTTTATCTATTAATCAGAGCATCTGGTTGATAAGAGTAAGGTCGAGTCGAAGGCTGATCTCGAAACAACCTGAAGACCAAGTTTGAGGACTTATCAATGCCTAGAAGAAGAGTCGTAGCGAAACGCGATGTGTTGCCGGATCCGAAGTTCGGTAACAAGGTGCTGACCAAATTCATTAACCACGTTATGGTCAGCGGCAAGAAGTCTGTCGCCGAGCGTATCGTGTACGGTGCGCTGGACAAGATCCAGGAGCGTACTAACAAGGACCCTCTCGAGGTGTTCGAAGCCGCTCTGGAATCCGTTGCGCCCATGGTTGAGGTCAAGTCTCGCCGTGTGGGTGGTGCTACCTACCAGGTACCCGTAGAAGTTCGTCCTGCGCGTCGTTCTGCACTGGCCATGCGCTGGCTGGTAGATGCTGCGCGTAAGCGTGGTGAGAAGTCCATGGACCTGCGTCTGGCAGGTGAGCTGGTTGACGCGGCTGACAACAAAGGCGCTGCTGTCAAGAAGCGTGAAGACGTGCATCGTATGGCAGAAGCTAACAAGGCGTTCTCCCACTACCGTTTCTAAGATAATACAGAGGATTGTGTCGTGGCTCGTAAAACCCCGATTAGCCGATACCGTAACATTGGTATCTGCGCCCACGTAGACGCGGGTAAGACCACTACTACTGAGCGGGTCCTGTTCTACACCGGTCTGAGCCATAAGATCGGTGAAGTACACGACGGTGCTGCTACCATGGACTGGATGGAGCAGGAGCAGGAGCGTGGTATTACCATTACTTCTGCGGCTACCACCTGTTTCTGGCGTGGTATGGATGCTCAGTTTGATGAGCATCGTGTCAACATCATTGATACGCCTGGACACGTTGACTTCACGATCGAAGTAGAGCGTTCCCTGCGTGTTCTGGATGGTGCGGTTGTTGTTCTGTGTGGTTCCTCCGGTGTTCAGCCTCAGACTGAAACCGTATGGCGCCAGGCGAACAAGTACGAAGTTCCGCGCATGGTATTCGTCAACAAGATGGACCGCACCGGTGCAGATTACGGCATGGTTGTTCGTCAGCTGCGTGAGCGCCTGGGTGCTAACGCGGTACCGATGCAGATGACTATTGGTGCAGAAGACGAGTTCAAGGGTGTAGTCGACCTGATCAAGATGAAGTCCATTCTGTGGAATGAAGAAGATCAGGGCATGAGCTTTGAGTACGGTGATATTCCTGCGGATATGGAAGATATCTGTCAGGAAATGCACGAGTTCCTGGTTGAAGCGGCGGCTGAAGCTACCGAAGAAATGATGGAAAAGTACCTGGAAGGTGGTGAGCTTTCCGAGGCTGAGATCAAAGCGGGTATCCGTGCGCGGACGCTGGCGAATGAAATCATTCCTGTTTTCGGAGGTTCTGCATTCAAGAATAAGGGTGTTCAGGCCGTTCTTGACGCTGTAATCGAATACATGCCTTCTCCGCTGGAAGTTAAGGCTATTGAAGGTTCTGTCGGCGAAGATGCTGAAGGCAACCATATCATGGAACAGCGTATTGCTGATGATAAGGCGCCTTTCTCTGCGTTGGCATTCAAGATTGCTACCGACCCGTTCGTTGGTACTCTGACATTTGCCCGTGTTTACTCCGGTATTGCTGCTTCTGGTCAGTCGGTTATCAATTCCGTCAAGATGAAGAAAGAACGTATCGGTCGTATGGTGCAGATGCACGCCAACAACCGTGAAGAGATCAAGGAAGCCCTGGCGGGTGATATCGTTGCTCTGATCGGTATGAAGGACGTGACCACCGGTGAAACTTTGTGTGACCCAGATCATCCGATTGTTCTGGAGCGCATGGAGTTCCCTGAGCCGGTTATCTCTGTTGCGGTTGAGCCGAAGTCCAAGGCTGACCAGGAAAAGATGGGTATCGCGCTGGGTAAGTTGGCCCAGGAAGATCCTTCTTTCCGTGTCAAGACGGACGAAGAAACCGGTCAGACCATCATCTCCGGTATGGGTGAGTTGCACCTTGATGTACTGGTTGACCGTATGCGTCGCGAGTTCAAGGTTGAAGCGAACATTGGTAAGCCTCAGGTGTCTTACCGTGAGAATCTCAAGGCCAGTGTTACTGCCAACCACAAATTTGCCAAGCAGTCTGGTGGTCGTGGTCAGTACGGTCACGTTGTTGTTGACTTCAGCCCGGCAGATGAGGGTGAAGAAGGTCTGGTGTTCGTCAACGAAATCGTTGGTGGTGCGATTCCCAAGGAATACATTCCTGCGGTTCAGAAGGGTATCGAGGAGCAGATGCAGAACGGCGTCATTGCCGGCTATCCGCTGCTTGGCCTGAAGGCGCGTCTGTACGACGGATCCTTCCACGAGGTTGACTCCAACGAGATGGCGTTTAAAATCGCCGCATCTCAGGCTCTGAAGAAGTATGCCCCTCAGGCTCAGCCTGTCCTGATGGAGCCGATGATGGCTGTTGAGGTTGTCACACCCGAAGAGTACATGGGTGATGTTATGGGTGACCTGAACCGTCGTCGTGGTCTTGTACAGGGTATGGAAGACAGTACTTCCGGCAAGGTTATCCGTGCTCAGGTGCCTCTGGCTGAGATGTTCGGTTATGCCACAGATCTGCGTTCTGCTACTCAGGGTCGTGCGACATACACCATGGAATTCTCTGAGTATGCCGAAACACCTGCGAGCATCGCGGAAGCGGTGATCAAGAATAACCAGGGTTAACTGTAATTTATTGTCCAGATAAGGTAAGTCAAANCGGCCCTGACTCGCGTATGTGCGGAAGTCTGGGGTGGCGAGATGAAGGCTTTCGACCAGATCGATAACGCACCTGAAGAGCGTGAGCGTGGTATCACCATCTCTACTGCTCACGTAGAATACGATTCTCCGAGCCGTCACTACGCGCACGTAGACTGTCCCGGACACGCTGACTACGTTAAGAACATGATCACAGGTGCTGCCCAGATGGACGGCGCTATCCTGGTATGTTCTGCTGCTGACGGCCCCATGCCTCAGACTCGTGAGCACATCCTGCTGTCTCGTCAGGTGGGTGTTCCTTACATCGTTGTCTTCCTGAACAAGGCTGACATGGTTGA
>NZ_BAABFL010000057.1:0-3400 GCF_039540975.1 Kistimonas scapharcae | reverse complement strand
TTTGCCTGAAGAGCACAGGGGACGCTCTCTTCATTCAATTTAGCCTTACTTCTTCAGATCGTTAAGCGGGAGTTAAGGATGACGTTGTAAGCCACCTGCGGGCACTATATATTGTCCTGCAAAATGGTCAGGGCTAATACAATGCAGGATATCCTTACGCTTTTGCAGGATGGGCAGTTTCATTCCGGTGAAGAGTTGGGGGATGCGCTGGGCATTAGTCGGGCTGCAGTATGGAAACGCTTGAAGCAGCTGGAAAAGCAAGGGCTGACTCTGGATGCAGTAGCAGGAAAAGGCTATCGCCTGCCTCGTGATATTATTCTGCTGAATGGCGATCTGATTAACACATATATTGAGGAGTCAATCAGGTCACGAATTGGGCTTACAACCCTTCATTCTGCTTCTTCAACCAACGATACTGTTTTGACGCAACTGGCAAATCCAGAGCCTGTTCAGATCTGTGTTGCTGAGCACCAGACAGCAGGTCGTGGACGTCGAGGGCGCGCATGGATTAGCCCTCTAGGTGCCAGTATCTATTTTTCCATGCTATGGCGCTTTGAGAGTGGTATGTCTGGGCTTGATGGATTGAGTCTTGTCGTCGGACTCGCTGTTCTGAAAACCCTTGAGAACATTGGAGCAAACGGTCTTTCCCTCAAGTGGCCTAATGACCTGCTTTGTTCGGGAAAAAAACTGGCTGGTATCCTGCTTGAAATTAATGGTGATCCTAATGGTGAATGCCAGGTGGTTATTGGGATTGGTATTAATGTCAGGCTGACTCAGGATCAGTTGAGCGAAATCTCACAGCCTGCGATTGATTTATGCAGCGTGTTAGGCATGGCCGTTGATAAGAATCGTGTGGTTGGTGAGCTGATTGGACAGCTGGTCAGCTTTCTCGATATTTTTCAGGAAAGAGGATTTGTGCCTTTTCGTGAAGAATGGCAGAGGTACGATGCTTATGCTGGCCAAGAAGTTCGCTTGATTACCGGCCTGAGAGAAATCACGGGCATTGCTGCAGGTGTCAGTGAGAATGGTGCTTTGATATTAAATCACGATGGCGAGAAGCGCGCTTACGCCGGAGGGGAAGTCTCATTACGACCTTATGAACATTCTTGATCTTGATTGTGGTAATACGCGTCTCAAATGGCGTCTGATGCGTGAGGGTGAGCTCAGGCAGTCAGGTGCTGTGGATAATACTGGTTGTTGTACCTCCATGCTGCGACAGATTGCGGATGTATTGTGCGATCAGCCTGCAAGGTGTCGTATGTCTTCTGTACGCGCACAGGAGATTAATGAGGTTATAGAGACAACTGTTTTTGATATCTGGGATATCAAGGTAGAACGGCCGGTTAAGCGGGAATATTTGGGTGGTGTTCGGCTGATCGGTGTTGATCCGGCAATGTATGGGGAAGATCGCTGGCTTGGTTTGTTGGCGGCTCGAGCTGTGATCCCTGCACGGCCGTTGGTGGTGGTGGATAGTGGGACCGCATTGACGTTGGATGTTATTGATGCAGAAGGTGGCTTTAAAGGTGGCTTGATCGTGCCAGGCATCAGTCTGATGTTGAAATCCATGGCCGATAATGCCGACAGGTTGCTGATTCCGGAGCAACGCCACTTTCGCCGTGGCTTGGGTTTGAAAACGGTAGAAGCTATGCAGTTTGGTGTAGCTTCCATGGCGGCAGCGCTAATTGAAAAAGAGTATGAGTTTCTGGGTGAGGGAGCCGCCGTTGTGATGGGTGGTGGTGATGCAACGGTATTGGCAGAGCTGGTCACTATTCCTGTATTGCATTTGCCTGATTTGGTTTTTGAAGGGTTGGCAATCGCACTACCATAAATCAATAAGAACACACGAATATGATAAAAATGATGCGCTGGGTGTTTCTGATTCTGGTAATGGCCAATGGCGGGGTATTTGCCTATGGCTGGTATGAGCGTTCTCAGGAAAAGTATGTTTTGTCTGAGACCGGCAGTGAGCGCCTGGAGAGAGGGGCGGGTATTACGCTGGTTGCTGAAGCTGCTCCGGATGTCTTGATATCACGCATAGTAAAAGAGCCTATATTGCCACTTCCTGCGGGGCAGTCGGCAGTGGCTGGTCTTTGTACGCAAATAGGACCTTTCCGCGCTGCGGATACGGCGGATCAGGCCATGCAGCAATTATTGTCTTCAGGGATATCTGTGCAGGCTAAAGCACTAAAGATTCGCCATGGCGAAGATTTCTGGGTTTTGATACCTGCAATGTCTGGGAGTGATGCCTCCTTGGGCTGGTTGAGGGAGCTGGATGCGCAGGGTGTGGATGCCTATCTGATTACGGAAGGAGATTATGCCGGTGGGATATCGCTGGGATTATTTTCGCAAGGGGAGTTGGCGACGGCATTGCAGAATCGTATCTCAGATCGTGGCTATGGCGTGCAGATGGAAGAGATTCCACGTTTTCGTGAAGAGTACTGGCTGGAGATCAGTCAGGACGATACGGGGTTGATGAGCGATGAGTTGTGGGAGGTTCTGCGTCAACGGTACGGGTTTGCCGAGAAGCACGAAAATTTATGCGGCTCTGGTATTGCATCCACCCAATAGTTTCCATAGAATGCGCCTCGCTTGCTGAGTTGGACGCCAACTTTTTCAGGCCTGGCGGTAAACTCGAAAGAGTGAAAACCGAAGGGGTTGACAAAGAAAGCGCTCTGAATAAAATGGCGCAGCAAATGTGGTGGGGTTCCCGAGTGGCCAAAGGGATCAGACTGTAAATCTGACGCGAAAGCTTCGAAGGTTCGAATCCTTCCCCCACCACCAAAATTATTTTAAAGTAGTGAGTCGCCTATTGCGGCTTTTTACTTGGGTTTGCGGGTATAGTTCAACGGTAGAACCTCAGCCTTCCAAGCTGATGATGCGGGTTCGATTCCCGCTACCCGCTCCATACTTGGTTTTGTTCTGATTTTCGCTCATATAGCTCAGTCGGTAGAGCGCGTCCTTGGTAAGGACGAGGTCACCAGTTCAAATCTGGTTATGAGCTCCAGGATGTAAGGGGCAGATATTTGTTTATCTGCCCCTTATTTCTGTATCGGGAATTGGTGTTCTTTCTGGGAGCGTTACCNGCGGAAGTCTGGGGTGGCGAGATGAAGGCTTTCGACCAGATCGATAACGCACCTGAAGAGCGTGAGCGTGGTATCACCATCTCTACTGCTCACGTAGAATACGATTCTCCGAGCCGTCACTACGCGCACGTAGACTGCCCCGGGCACGCTGACTATGTTAAGAACATGATCACCGGTGCTGCCCAGATGGACGGCGCTATCCTGGTATGTTCTGCTGCTGACGGCCCCATGCCCCAGACTCGTGAGCACATCCTGCTGTCTCGTCAGGTGGGTGTTCCTTACATCGTTGTCTTCCTGAACAAGGCTGACATGGTTGA
>NZ_BAABFL010000056.1:0-1187 GCF_039540975.1 Kistimonas scapharcae | reverse complement strand
ACACAAAAAAGAGGGCGCTTCTATTAAGCGCAAGGTGGATTCAGGTTTACCGTCAACGTTTCAACCATCTGCAAAAAGAGCAAAGCCTGCGCCATCCGCTGCAGCCGGCTCCGAAGAACAGCTTAGGGCAATGATACAAAAACAGGCAGAGTCATCTTCCTCGTCGGATGAGTAGTTGTCAGTCTTCAACAATCCGGTAAATTCGATCTTTACCCTCGGGCTTTTCGGAGGTGATGGTCAGCCCGAGTCGTTTTTTTATTGTGCCTGCAAGAGTGCCCCGAACGGTGTGTTGTTGCCAACCTGTTTCGACCATTATTTTGGCTATGGTGGTGCCCTGTGGCCTTCTCAACAGTTCAATGACCCGATGGAGCTTGGTACCGGGACGGGTGACGGGCTTCTTCTCTTCGGCTTCTGGCTGTTCCACCCCGATGGCCTGTCGCCCTTCCGGTGTCAGGGAGTAATTGATCCAGTTCTTGCAGGTCTTTGCTCTCAAGAGCCCCCGTTTGATCAGACTTTCGAGCACTTTTTTCCGGGCACCACCGCGCAGCGGGATGTCCTGGGCAGTTAAGTGTCCATTGCCGTGGATCAGTTGCAGGGTATTGGTTTGGGTGTCGGTCAGTTTCATGGCGTCTCTCCTTGTTGCCGTGATGAATCGGGCCAGTTGGCCAGTGTGTCATCCAGGTCCTCTGCCAGGCGTGCGAGGGTGCCCACATGGCACCAGTCGCATTCCTCCGGCGAGGGCAGGGTGAAGTGGTTAACCCGCAGATCAATCATTTTTGCAATGAGCGCGTCAATACGGTGCAGGTGCATCAGCAGGGCTTCTTCGATGGCATCTTGCCGATTCATGGTGCTTGTCCTGTCCGGGTGNTGCCGGGCGCTGTCGGGCTATGGCGGGAGGCATGGGACCCTATGGCGTTGGTTTCACAATCGGAATTTGCCCGGCGCAATGGCTGGTCCCGGCAGTATGTCAGCAAACTGGTGCGCCAGGGGCGGATAACGCTTGAAAACGGCAAGATTAACGAAACGGTCGCACTGCAGGCGCTTAAGGCTGACGGTGAGCCTTCAACCGTGCTTAGGCAAACGGCCCCGGCAAAGCCCATGCAACCGCCTGTTACGGCCCCGGTGCCGACAGAGGGGCGCTCGGCGGTTGACTATCTTACCGCCCGTACCATGCGTGAGGCCTATCG
>NZ_BAABFL010000055.1:0-1246 GCF_039540975.1 Kistimonas scapharcae | reverse complement strand
GAGAGAGACTGCCCCGAGAGCTTTGATCGCCAGTCCCGGCTGAAACAACACCTGGTTAGCAAACACAAAAAAGAGGGCGCTTTGAAGCGCAAGGTGAATTCAGGTTTACCGACAACGTTTCAACCATCTGCAAAAAGAGCAAAGCCTGCGCTTCCCGCCGCAGCTGGCTCCGAAGAACAGCTTAGGGAAATGATGCAACAACAGGCAGAGTCATCTTCTTCGTCGGATCAGTAGTTGTCAGTCTTCAACAATCCGGTAAATCCGGTCTTTACCTTCGGGCTTGTCCGATGAGATATTCAGACCCAGTCGTTTTTTGAGGGTGCCTGCCAGGGTTCCCCGTACCGTATGTTGTTGCCAGCCGGTGGCATGCATTATTTCAGCAATGGTGGCACCCTCGGTTCGGCTCAGTAGCTCTACCAATGTATGGAGCTTGGTACCGGGACGGGTAACCGGCTTCTTCTTATCGGCTTCTGGCTGTTCAACCCCGATGGCCTGTCGCCCCTCTGGCGTCAGCGAATAATTGATCCAGTTTTTGCAGGGTTTTGCTCTCAAAAGGCCCCGGTTGATGAGGCTTTCGAGCACTTTTTTCCGGGCACCACCGCGCAGCGGGATGTCCTGGGCAGTTAAGTGACCATTGCCGTGGATCAGTTGCAGGGTATTGGTTTGGGTGTCGGTCAGTTTCATGGCGTCTCTCCTTGTTGCCGTGATGAATCGGGCCAGTTGGCCAGTGCGTCATCCAGGTCCTCTGCCAGGCGTGCGAGGGTGCCCACATGGCACCAGTCGCATTCCTCCGGCGAGGGCAGGGTGAAGTGGTTAACCCGCAGATCAATCAGTTTGGCTACGAGCGCGTCAATACGGTGCAGGTGCATCAGCAGGGCTTCTTCGATGGCATCTTGCCGGTTCATGGTGCTTGTCCTGTCCGGGTANTGCCGGGCGCTGTCGGGCTATGGCGGGAGGCATGGGACCCTATGGCGTTGGTTTCACAATCGGAATTTGCCCGGCGCAATGGCTGGTCCCGGCAGTATGTCAGCAAACTGGTGCGCCAGGGGCGGATAACGCTTGAAAATGGCAAGGTTAACGAAACGGTCGCACTGCAGGCGCTGAAGGCCGACGGTGAGCCTTCAACCGTACTTAGGCAAACGGCCCCGGCAAAGCCCATGCAGCCGCCTGTTACGGCCCCGGTGCCGACAGAGGGGCGCTCGGCGGTTGACTATCTTACCGCCCGTACCATGCGTGAGGCCTATCG
>NZ_BAABFL010000054.1:0-10016 GCF_039540975.1 Kistimonas scapharcae | reverse complement strand
TTTTGTGCAAAAACTGTACTCTGTTGCCAAAAGTACGGCCAGCTTGCTCACATTCCCAAGGTTAAGCGGGATTTAAGGGTAGATATTAAGCGCTGGCGCCAAAATTCATAAGTATCCAGTCATAAATAATCTCATATTTTATTGCCTACAGCCTGCATGACATGGGCTGATTTGCTGAGAAAACTTAGGCCCGGGTACTTAAGTATTTTATAAAACTGATCACCATTTCAGAAAAAAACAGTATCAACCATATAAAGAGAAATAATCGCTAACAGCGCATTATGCGGCAATTGGCTTCTTGTACAAAAAAATCCCCGGAGGCATAACGCCACCGGGGATTAAATAAAAACGAACATGACAAGAGATAAGTGTTACGGAGCAGCTTATCTGGGCGCAGATTATCCAGACCCGGCCGACAGAAACCTATTCGTAGATTTACGCGACACTTTTCGGATACTGACAAAACACTAACGTTCAACCGTTATCGGATCCTGCAAGGCTGCGATGCGTTCATCCTGTAACGGCGCGAGCCGTAAATCAGCATACCAAGCCTGAGCCTGGCTGCCAGAATTGTCAGAGTCCGTCATGAGGGCAACCAGGTCCACACTGTCGATAGTTTCACCAAACACACGCATCCAGTCTTCCACCACATTGCGTCGAATCCGTCGCCACTGACCCGCGTCATGTTCACGACCGTTGACGGCAATGACATGAATTTGATCACTGAAGGGACTTTTCCACTCAGCGCCTGTTTCGTGCTGATCTGACCAGACATACACGATACACTTCGCCCCCCACATCCCCAGCATTGACATTCGGCCTACATATATCCTGGCAGCAAAATCCTGCCCCTTACGACGACCTGCGTCATCAACAGCGGCAGGAAAACGGTCAACCTTCCACGCCCATTGCAGTACCGGGGTTTCATCCAGATGAACCGTGCGCCGGTGATAATACCCGGACGCACTGTCATGACTGGTTGCTTTCAATACACGCCCGTAGGTTTTATCCATAGCCGGCAAGTAATCCGTCTCCCCCTTAAAATGGTGGGATTCCCAGCCATCCAAACGTGTGATATCCAGCGACGGTTCATCAGCCTTCGCTGCGCCCACTGTCAGACAGCATAACAGTAAGGCTTCTGTTATTTTTCGCGCCATGGTCTGTACCGGATATTTTCAGTGACACCGTCCATCTGACCACAGCCTGTTCAATAGTGGCAAGCAGGCCAGCAAGAAATCTGATTACGCAGTGCCTACCTTTCAACTCCGTTCACAATAACTGAACAAGACGCTACGCCATGTTCGTGCATGGGCATCCTACCCTCGTGATTGGCGGCGATATCGCGTGACTCTACATTGACAGGCTCTCAGTGATTGCTTGAAGAAGCAAGCATCGAACCTGACTCATTAAATAGCGTAAACGTAAATCCTCCCTCCCCCAGGCCAACAATACCCAATATCTTTTAAAGGGTGGCACCAAGGCTTAAGCCACACTCTATCCTGCCCCCATCACCGAAAATATAAAGGCCATAAAGACAGCACCCCCTCTTCATGTGTCAGCTCAGCTTCCTTTCCAGCGCAATAGCACATACAGTATGTGCGTTTACAGGCCATCCCCCCGCCATCGTCTGACGTCAAAGATACCATGCAAGACCATACACCCACTCAACACACAACACTGCTGTTCAATAAACCTTTTATGGTTTTGACACAGTTTACTGATACACAAGGGCGCGCTACGCTGGCAGATTACGTGCCGATCAAAGGCGTCTATGCCGCCGGCCGACTTGACCGGGACAGTGAAGGGTTGCTGCTACTCACCAGTGATGGCCAGCTGCAAAGCCATATTGCCAGCCCCCGCTTCAAACAACCCAAAACATACTGGGTACAAGTTGAAGGCATTCCCTCAAACGACAAACTGGCACAATTGCGCAAGGGAATCATGCTCAAAGATGGCATGACCCAACCCGCGGTGATTCGGCAAATACCAGCGCCGGATCTTTGGCCTCGCAATCCGCCGGTACGTTACCGCAAATCCATTCCTGATTGCTGGCTTGAGATCACGATCCGGGAAGGCCGTAATCGCCAGGTAAGGCGCATGACCGCGGCCATCGGCCATCCCACCCTGCGCCTGGTACGTTACCGGATAGGCCCCTGGACACTCGACGGCCTGGCACCCGGGGAATACCGCGAGACCACGCCACCGGCAATACCCAGGCGCCCCCTGTCACCATCACCAGCGCGATTCCGCCAACGGGATAAACACGATGCGCATCACTCATCGGGCAAACACCCTTTTCCAGCAGGAAAGAAACGCCCACATAAACCCAAACCGAAAACGGAGCAGCGAAAGTCATGGCGATAAGCCTCCCATTAATCCTTTCACGCACGGCATTCATCACAGCTCTGATTGTCATCATGGGACTTTCGCTCATGCCCAATGCCTATGACCCGATACTGAGCGTTTGGGACAAAGCAAAGCATTTCGCTGCATTTTTCTTTCTGACAGCCCTCTTTCATAAAGCCTGGCCCATGCGTCCAGCTTTTCTGAAAAAGTGTCTCCTGCTGGTGCTGTATGGATTATTAGTAGAAAGCCTGCAGACACTGACGCCTGACCGTCACTTCTCGCTACTGGACCTATTGGCTAATGCCGCAGGCATTGTTGCCTTTGCGTGCGCAATGCGCATGCAATCTGTTGTTGTAGAAAGGTGATCGATGGAAACAAGGTAGGACGAGGTACAGGTGAACCCACCTGCACCTGGCAAAGCATCAATAACTGATATGGAAACGACGAAACAGGAACGCGACAACCCATAGCGGACCAATCAACAGGAACTGCAGATCTTTGAAGAAAGACGGCTTCTTACCTTCAATATGGTGCCCGATGAACTGAAAGATCCAGGCAATGAAAAACAGAGTCAGTGTCACGGGCACAAGAACAGGTTCAATGTTGACAATAACCAACAACATTAACGCCACACTGACTGCCATTGCGACCGCCAGCCTGAGAGACAGGCGTACATAAAACAGCAATGCGCCCATCATGAATGCGACTGCCACACTCCAGTGCAGTGCCCAAAGCAACCCGATCACGCAAAAAGTGATCAACGGCACACAAACCCAGTGAATCAGCTTATTGGTTTTGTTGCGGTGGCTGTCGCCGTACTCTACAAACCACTCCTCCAGCGATTTCATGGACAATTCTCCTGTATTCATTGTTATTGTCAGGCAAGACAACGGCAAGCTACCCCGATGAAACACCTGAAAAACCACCATCGGGCGCACAATCAAAGGCTCATTGTTTGCCGTTTACCGGGCAGTGTCAACATGAAGAACCATGGTGCCAAACACCATTACCCACATCATGATAAAACTTCAGCAGCAGTCG
This sequence comes from Kistimonas scapharcae, assembly GCF_039540975.1. Taxonomy (NCBI): domain Bacteria; kingdom Pseudomonadati; phylum Pseudomonadota; class Gammaproteobacteria; order Oceanospirillales; family Endozoicomonadaceae; genus Kistimonas; species Kistimonas scapharcae. Next base: position 6,629 of record NZ_BAABFL010000054.1, on the reverse strand, counting down.
GCCATATCTCGAGGCTTTGTGTATAATGCCCGCTGTTTTTTTCAGCAGTCAGTATACGGGATCCCCTATTCATGGAGTCTTTTCTCAACGAGGATATTGCCAACCAGTTCGCCCGGCAGGGGCTGGGAGACTTTACCAGCCTGTGGGATCTCAAGCTGGATTGGTTTGAGCCCGTCAATGAGCGACGGGATGGCTGGAGCGGTGTCAGCCGTTATACCCTGCCTGGCGATCACCCCCTACAGGTTTTCATCAAGCGCCAACAGAATCACAACACCCGGCAGCTACTACATCCGATCCGTGGTGTGCCAACCTTTCAGCGTGAATACCATAATATCCAGCTGTTTCGGTCATATGACATCCCAACACTGACCCCCCTCTATTTTGGCGAACGCCGCACTAAGAACAATGACCAGGCCATCCTGATCACACTGGCACTGGAGGGTTATACCAATCTGTTTGACTGGTACCGCAATATTGCCCCCAACCAACCGGAAGCCACCATTCAACAGGTGCTGGAAAGCATCGCCCATGTCGCGCGCCGGTTACATGATCAAGGCCTTGCCCATTACTGCCTATACCCGAACCATATTTTTGTCCGAACGAGCAACACGACCGCCAACGCGTTAGATGCCAATCCCGAAATTATCCGTCTGATCGATCTGGAAAAGGCGCGATGGCAGCCCATCAACCATATCCGACGTTTCAAAGATCTTGAGTGTTTTATGCGTCACGCTCAGGGCTTTTCACTCTCTCACATCCACCATCTACTGGATTGTTATTTCGGTGAAGGCGCAGTTCCGGGGGGAAAACGCCTCTATCAACGGTTAATGAAAGCCCTGAAGGAAAAAAAGCAGCGTTTGCCTGACTTTTACCGGGATTAAATAACCCACTCACGCCCTATGACAGAGGCTCCCGGTCAACTGTTTGGGGCGTTGTCTTTTTTGGGACGCAGGGTTAACTCACCATCCATTATCACCATGGAAACGGCTCCTGCGGCCATCACACGTCCTATAGCGCTGTCTTCCGGTACAGATATCAGATAAAACGGATCTAATCGGCTACCAATCAGCGACGCCAGACCGCCCCCCAACAAAGGCTGGATGGCATCCAGCCCAAGATCCAGGTCAGCCGAACTGATGGCAATATCATCCAGAACAATCGTCTGCTCGGCTGCGTTGAAGACCAACCGGGCCGTACCACTGAGAGTAATCGGTGCAGGCTCTGTCAACAGGGCACCGGCAAGATCCACATCAAACCGACCGCTCAGGCTAAAGCTGACCCTGTCGCCGTTTCGATCGAAATGGATAGAGGGTGTCTCCAGATAGAGCTGTGAACGGATATTGGCTGGCAAATCTACGGCCACCAGACGTGGCGACTGAAACTGGCTGTTGACCAGGGCCTGGAACTGCGACTCTGGCAACGTCACTTCAGAGTTCGAGCATGCCGCCAATGTAAGAAAAAGTACACCACAAACAACCACCCGGTTAATTACCGACACTGCGCCTCACCCCTTCGATCAGAAACCAGTGCCTGAGCTTAACGGAAACCAGAACCTGTTGACTACCGATTTGTAGCCTGCTGAACATGCCTGGATCAATGGACAGCCCCCCTTAAATTCGGAAACCAAACAAAGATATGTGTTTCAATTTCCAATAATGGTCAATCTTACAATACGAATAGGGAATAGAAAATTAACATTATTATAAATGATTGATTCTTTGATCTTATTTAAAAACCAACCATCGCCATTAAAATAAAAAATCAGATCATGTATCACAAAGGTTGACAGTACTCTCTGGAGATAAATTCACCGATCACTTTATCGTGCAATTCAAGAGATCGCGAATACAGATCGTTCTTCTGTTTAGTCGCTTCAACCAGATTATCAGGGTTTAATTCTGACGTTCAATTCTTTGAGTAAACAGCTTGCCGACAACATACCTGTCTTCAGGCAGTGCTGATGTGTAAGGTTTCCAATCATCCGTGTAGTAATAACGAAAACTATAGGATGGCAAGCGTCCAAATATTTGATTGAGTGTGCTAGCTGACCTTGGCCCAAAGGCATGGGCAATGATCTTTTTGAAACGGTGTTCAAAAGCATAGAACAGCCATCTTTGATGGCTTTTACTGCCAACAAAAGACCATTCCATTACTCGTCCATCTCGCAAAGTATTTCAACTGTTGCGTTCACAAAGGGGATATGAGTAACTGTGTGTGGCATCAGTTTTTAAATGGGCAATGACGGCATTTGTGCTGACACCAAGTACACAACCGATGTCTCTGATACCAGAGCCGTTCATCGTCATGGATGCAACGCGGTCATGAGTTCCTCGCTGATATCCGTTATGGCGATATCTCAGCTGAAAGCTCTTGTTACAGTTCCGGCACAGATACCGTTGATGGCCGGTGGCTGCCTTTCCGTTTTTAACAATTCCGTGTGTTTAGTCGCAATCAATACACGCAACTTGAACTAGAGCCATGAATCACTCAAAAAGCGTGGATTCTATACGATCAACAGACCTGAAGCATAACCGATACATGTGGCAACTTATAACTTTTATTTATATAACAACAATTCATGAGACTACTAAAAATAAAATATCTCAACAACTAAAACATTGGTCTTATTTAAAAGTCAAAATAGACCCTTTAAAATTAAAAAGAGTTAAACACCTAACAGCTTTGTTAGTGCGGCCACCACCCGAAAACATATAATTCGTATATTTATAGGAATATTAAATAATATGGATACCTACACAACAGGATTCAGCTCTTCTCACGCCTCTCATTTTCATCGTACTCCTACGACGAGCACGCATTCAAATATAACCTTTTGCCAATCCTGTCGTGAATTTTTCTGTACACTCTGGTCAATATTATGCTGCAGAAGGTCTCTCAGTAACTGGAAAATAACCATTGCTAACGATATAAACCCCTTGAGTGTTGATTCGGAAATCAGATGTCAGTCCAAAAAACAAGGATTCTATATTCAGAATACTCACGCAAGGGGGCCTGTATCTTCTCAATTCATAAAAGATTTTCTGATCAACAACACCCTTCAAAAAAAGAAGGGCAGAATCAATGATATTGCTATTCTTTATTGCGCCTTCAACATTGAAAGTTATGAATTTATTCGAATACTCAATGAGATCGCAAGAGACTATTCATCTCGCACTCAAATAGCAGAAAGAGCAAATACAACTGCAGAAGGGCTTTCTGAATTGATAAGAAATCAGTCTGAACCGTTGAGACCGAATAAGCAACGCCTTCAGCAATTACTATTAGAAAGTAAAGGTCAGCCAACGCGTTTTAGTAGCGCGCTGCAAGCCATTATGCGACCGAATCACACTATACCTCAACAAGCGTATTATTATCTGGGCTATCCACAGCATACGAGACTAGATGTAGCAGCGGCCCCAAGCTCCAGATCACCGAAAGCAATGCAGCCGCACCGCCCAACGACCGATAGATCCCGCCCCCGGAGAAGTGAAACCACGAGAGACATGGCCCACCATGAAACCACAAGAGCCATACCCACCGTCAAAAGAGCTGTACCACCTGCTCCCCTGATGGCGCCAAACCATCATGTACGTAAAGGATGTGATAATGCCAAGGTAAAACAATGGATGCTTGATTATGCGCTGACATCACCAGCAAATTGTGAAGATATCATCATCACGTTAGCGAATGTGCTTAATCTCAATTTGGAGGATTGTGTCACTCAGCTGCGCGAAATTCAAAGGATAACCAAAGATAGCACTATTAAAAGTATGGCTAACAATGCAGCCAACGGTCTGGCACAAAGGTTAGGCCGAGCCAATGGCCGGCCTGTCCGGTGCAGCGGACCAGATGAGGGCGCTCTCAACGAATGGCTGGAATTGGCCAAGTCTAGCGGAAATGTGGAGAACTACCTTCATGCTTTAAGACGAATTATCGGTGACTCTCTCCCTTGGGATATCTGTTATTACGCTGGCGTTACTGCGGCACAGAAAAAAAACATCACAATGACGACGGCGGCTGGTCGCAAACACAGGCACTCCCTGACAGTACGATTCCAGCAAGGATACATTACCGATAAAAACGTTTTTGGTGACTGCAACGTGATGTTTAACCCTTCCAATGATGAATTAGGTACACAAGGTTGCGGAGGCGCAGAAGGTGCCATCAGACAGGCTGTTGGCTCAAGAACATTCGATGCCGCTAACCAACAGCTGCTGAACGGCAAAAAATCTGTGCCTGGCGGGTTTGTCGGGGCAACAAACGATACTGGCAACCTGCATCAGCAGGGAATAAAATTACTGGTTCATCAGGTAGCCCCAATCGTCTCGAGCGCGCCAAGCCAGCAGCAATATGACCTGTTAGTAGAAACATGGCGCCAAGCTTTTATAGCAAGCGTTCAAAACTTACCACAAGGAACTCAGGCCAGAATTGCCAGCACAGCATTAGGGGCTGGCGCCTATGGCTGGACGTCTGACGCAAGCCTCAGAGCTGCTCAGACAGCGCTTTCACAGCTGCCTGAAGATATAGCGTCAAGAATTTCTTCACTTGTAATTATTGACCCCCTTGATCCAAAAGGCAGAGGCTCCAGTAAAGGACGCGCAGTATTCGATGCTTTTCAACACGCATTTTCAGATGATGAAATCATCCTGAGAGCATCCTCGACATCATCTGGTTTTATTCATCCTGATGGTGCTACACCAGAACACCTTTCCCGTAAACGAAGAGCCCCATACCTAGCGACGCCTTCAGGAGCAGGTCCAGACAGCACCAGCGCTAAACCTTCAGGACATACCGATACTTCTCGCGGTGCAAGATCCAAAGAACCTTTTTCTTTTTCTGCAGCCTTGTCAACAATAACTGACACTTCCACACCTCACACACTAACATCTTCATACACCAGCGATGCCTTCATACCAGAAGCCAGAATGGTTACAACAGGAACTCCTTCCTTGCTGGCAACGGCTGAAGCGGCCTCCAAAGCCGGTGAAGAAGTTGAAAAGAAAGCGTGCTTCATGTGCACGGACGAACTCCTTGATGATGACACATTAAAGATAGACTCGGCACCCACCTGCCAGAGTTGCTTTGACCAATATCATCAAACTCAACGCCAAGAGTTAGCGATTATTACCTATAAAACCCCAATAGTGACAAGAAGCAGCTCCAGCCTACCTGGTCATGATGGTTATGGAACGATAGCAATGGAGTTTGAAGGGAATATCCGTAGTCGAGACGTTGATGGTATACCCGTAACGATCCCGAGCAAAAAAGAGACGCACTATTTGCCGGACTCACCGCTGGGCAATGAGATGTGCAAATTATTTATGAAAGCTAATGAGCTTGGCCTGACCTTCCAGGCTAGCACTTCAGGCACATTTGTGTCACCTCATTACGATCCAAATCTCAGGAAGCATCTGCCACCAGAATTATCTAAGCCAAGCCTAGGCCCCTACAGTAAGCTGCATAACTCTACAATGGTGACGGATCAGGATGATCAGAAAAAGAAGCCCATTGCAGAACTGACAAACCTGGCAAGTAATGGCCTATGCCCATCCTTTGGTGTGATTTTCCGAATTCACATGAAAACCAGCACTACAGGAGGAGCACGACGTCATGGATATCCCGATGTCGGTGGCAAACACCCATTAGGCTTCCTTGATGAAATCAAGTCTGCCAGAGAAAAATATGGATTTCAGCAGCAGCTTGACACAACCGAGCTGGAACGATTAATAAAAATAGAGAAAGATGCAGGAAGGATAAAAGCCTAAAACAAAAACATGAACTAATCTGAGGCAGTAATTTTGGACAGTTCCCTAAGAAATTAAAATCACTCTCTTAGATGGCCAATGACTACCAGATAAAAAACGTAATTAGAAGCCATCTCATAAATACTTCTTTGCAAGGATCATGAAACCAGCAAGCCTTAAAAAGCCAAGATAATTCTCTAACTTATACTCGTAGCGTGTCACGATACGCCGAAAATTGTGGAGCCAGGCAAATAGCCTCTCCACTTTCCATCGGCGCTTGTATCTTCTCAGTGGCCGACCATCCTGTGTTTGTGTTTTGACTCTTGTTCTGCGATGCGGCGCTATAAGCTCAATACCTTGCCTGCAAGCATGAGATCCAGTGGTTCACTATCATAAGCCCTGTCACCCACCAGCTTTTTTGGAAAAGTAGACGTGGACCTCTGTATCAACAGCTCTTCGACTAACTGTGTTTCATGTGGCGTAGCACTTGTTGCCCATAGGGCGACAGGAAGACCATGACGGTCTGCAATCGCCATGATCTTGGTACCCTTGCCTCTTTTGGTTGCTCCCACTCCGTCCCCCCTTTTTTGGCAGAGGAGAAAGAGCCATCGATAAAGCATTCATTGAGATCAATTTGCCCACGTCTTTCAAGATCTTCTGCCAGGGCTTCAAGAAGACAATCCATGACACCTTGCTTTACCCATTATTGAAAACGACGGTGGCAGGTTTGATAGGGAGGATAGCAATCAGGCATTTCGTACCAGTGTGAACCTGTCCTGAGAACCCAAAGGATGCCATTCAATACTGCGTATTCTGGCACAACTTGAACACCGATTCTGGTAACTCTTGAACACCCATTCTGGTAAGTCTTGAACACTGATTCTG
>NZ_BAABFL010000053.1:0-2234 GCF_039540975.1 Kistimonas scapharcae | reverse complement strand
GAGGCTTTTACCCACCTCCCCGGCCACATTGCCCACCGCAAACTCATGGCCTGACACTCGCCCGTTAGGCAGCAGGCTTTGCAAATATTCAGGCAACCGCGGCAGCAGACGATGACGTAACTCATCCACATCCAACCCCGGCGCAGATTCATCAGCCACCAGCGCGTCGTTAAAGTCCAGCCAATCACTCATCACTGTTATCCATTCATATGACCACTGCCAACCTGTGAAAAGCCGGTCCCGCAAGACCGGCGTCGTCCATTACTGCCCGTCCCAGTACGACTCCTGTGGCTGCTGGAAGGCATAATCAGGGTTGGTATGACCGGGCTGGTGGCCAGACTGCGTCTGCTGTGGTTGAGCGACAGCATTCATCAATGCCTGGTACTGCTTGTGCTCAGGGGTAATTGCGGACTTGATGATGTTGCGTTGTTCACCATCGCTGTCCGTTTCAACACCAATGCGCGCCACAAACTCAATCCCGTTGAGCTCACCGAAGTGATTCAGACGACGCGCCTTGACTGCCGGTGGACTGATATCGTCCTGACGCACCCTCCGCGATGAGCAAAGCATCGCCCGGACAAAACTGCGCCCCATCTCAGCCCAGGTCGGCCCCTTGGGACTGTGCAAACCGATCAGGCTCCAGATCTTGCGCTTCGCATACTGACCATCCAGCACCACAAACTCGGCATTGAGATAGGCAGCACCGGTCTCGCCCAGAGTTGCCCAACCGCCGGTCCAGCCCATATGGGGCTCGTCGTAGCCACCGGCTTTGATGGTCATGCGGACCTTGGCCAGCGTCCCCTTGGGGATGACGTCGTAATCCTCCTGCACTGTTGCATTGTTAAAGTCATTCCAGTCATTGTTAGGTTGTTGGTTAGACTGATTCATTTCACGCTCCTTGTTGCGATGGTTGTTGGGGTTCTGTCTGCGGTTGTGCCGGTGCGCTGGTGGCGTACTGCAACTGTCGCTCAGCTAATGGCTGGCTGATCTTCCTGAGCAACTTCCCCAGATGGGCCGGTTCGGTCTGGTCCAACCGCCCACTGCGATCCTTGGCCGGAAAGCCCCAGGGATTGAGTGTCTGGCAGACAAAACTGCGCTGCAGGTTGCCTTGTTCGTCCGGCAGGCTGGCCATGGTGATCACTTCATCGACAATCCCGGGGAGCTCCAGACCCGTCCGTGAGCCCTCGATCTGGGGCTGGAAGATCCGGCGATTAAAGTCGTCTACCCGCTCCTCCAGGATCCCCACGTAGATCACGTGTTTACCCCGTGCATGTTGCAGGTGATTCAACGCGGCGATCATCTCCCTGCCATGCAACCCGTATGCGCCGCGGGTATCGGGCTTGCCGGTTCGCTCACTGAACGCCTCAGCCTGCTTACTGCTCCACTGAAAGCAGAGTCTGGCCAGCGCTGTAATCGAATCAACAAAGAAGATGGCGTACTTATCCAGCCCTGCCGGATCACCGAACTTCTCGCAGGCGGCCTGATAATGCGCCGGGGAATACGGCTGCTTTTCTCCAAGGGCCGGGTTAGGACCGGCGATAAAGGCCACCAGCAAACGAAAATCCGGCCAGGTGGGTGGACGCACAGTGTCCCCCTGCCAACCCTGGACAGCGAGATCACCCGCTTCCAGATCAATAAACAGGGTTTTGTCTGCTGGCAGCGTCCACAGCTGCGAGGTTTTGCCTACACCGCTCTGCCCCAACAGCACGGCCTTGACGCCCTTGTGCTCCTGTTGCCGCTGCTCTGCGGTAATAATGGGAAGCTTCATACGTCACCTCCCAACTGGTCCGACTCCAGCGAACAGACGATCTCACGAGCCCGGGTTAAACGACGCAGGTAGCGGGCATTGTGCAAACGCTTTAAACAGCGGCTGGCATGATTGAGTTCCTGCACGNTGGCGCCTTGTCCTCCGTGCCCACCGGAGGCTGTCCAACCTGCCGGTACATATGCGCCTGCTCCCAGGCTTCCACGTCCTCTACCCGGTAACGGATCCGGTTACCAATTTTCAGGTAACGCGGTCCCTGCCCGTTGACCCGCCAGACACCCAGCGAACGCTCTGAAAAATTCCAGCGACGCGCCAGTTCCGACGGTGTGAGATAACAATCCATCATCGTTTTTCCTTTTTTGCTCGAGAGGCAGGATTAATGATGGCGAAAGGCCGGGGGATGGTTGGGGGACGAGGGGGATCAGGCGGGGGACGGAAGCAGAAAAGTGGAATTTAACGACATCCGGGT